>JAGNTT010000023.1 GCA_017987425.1 Candidatus Omnitrophota bacterium | reverse complement strand
TTCCTGTTCGGAGGAAACGCTGGAGCCCGCTCGTTCAAGTGAATTCATGAAATGGCGTTTTTTCGATGCGCCCCGTCAGTACGGTGTATATGTCAGCAGAGAGCACGGGTTGTCTTTGCTTCTGGTTGTGCGCGGGGTGAGCTTTCAGGGAATGCGTCTTTTGCTCTTGGTCGATCACCGTTTTCCAATGGGCAAGACCGAGAGCCTGGACATTATTCTGCAGGCGGCAAAATCTCTGTCTTCCGCAGCCGGTCTCGATGGTGTTGTGACAGCCTCCACGTATCTGCCGCATGAAGAGCCTCTCAAACGCGAGCACTTTATTGCCACCGGTAAACCCTCGTCCGTTATTGCTTATCTCCCCAGCGTAGATTTCTCACCCGCGGTCACATCAATCCATCTGACCGTCGCTGATTCGGATTTGGACTTCAGCTTCGGAGATGACCGTTAAGACTTTTAAATGACCTATTAGAGAGATTCATTCAATGCTCCCAAGGGGGAAATTATGACAAAAGCGAATCAGTCCAATATTGTTGTGCGTCCGTCGGATGAACGCGGTCATGCCGATCACGGCTGGCTTAAAACGTATCATACGTTTTCGTTCGGCAATTATCATGACCCCAAGCACATGAGCTTCCGGTCGCTGCGTGTGATTAATGAGGACTATGTCGATGGAGGACAGGGTTTCGGCAAGCATCCTCATAAGAACATGGAAATCCTGACGTATATTCTTTCGGGGGCCCTCGAACATCAAGACAGCATGGGAAACGCATCGGTCATCAAAGCGGGCGATGTCCAGAAGATGTCGGCCGGCACCGGCGTTTTTCACAGTGAATTCAATCCTTCCAAGACCGAGACCGTGCATCTTTTGCAGATATGGATACTTCCGGACCAGCAGGGGCTGACGCCGTCCTACCAGCAGTTTACTTTGTCGCCAAATAAAGAACCGCTGCTACTGATTGGTTCTCCCAAAGGCGGAGATCAGGTTGTGCTGTTTCATCAGGATGTCTATCTTTACCGCGGCGTGCTTAAAAAAGGGGAGAAGTATTCCTATAATCTCAAGCCCGGGCGGGGGCTCTGGATCCAGGTGATCGAGGGAGATATTGAAGTAAACGGCCAGGCGTTAAAAGCGGGGGACGGCGCATCGGTTCAGGAGGAAGAGGGGATTATTTTTTCCGCCTCCCCCTCCGGTAACAGCGAGTTTCTTCTTTTTGACCTGAAATGATTGTTTATTGCGGTTGTAAAATAAAGGGAAACTTAGTATAATTCGCTCTTACATTTGGATTTGCCTCGATGGTGCAGGCTTCCAGAACAACCAATAAAGGGAGACAGGTATGAAAATTCTTAAAGAGTTTCAGCAGTTTGCAATGCGCGGCAATGTAATAGACATGGCCGTTGGTATCATCATCGGTTCCGCTTTCGGTAAAATCATCTCATCGCTCGTTGAAGATATCATTATGCCACCTATCGGATATCTGATGGGCGGTATGGATTTCAGCAACCTGAAGATTATTCTCAAAGAAGCCACCGATAAGGCGCCGATTGTCGCCATCAAATACGGTGTCTTCATCAACGTTATCATTAATTTCACCATCGTCGCTTTTGCCATGTTCATGCTCATCCGCGCCATGAATACGCTCAAGAAAAAAGAAGAAGTCGCTCCTTCCGCTCCGCCCAAGCCGTCAAACCAGGAATTATTGCTGGCGGAGATTCGTGACCTTTTAAAGAAAAAATAAATATCCGGCGCCTTCCCTTCGCAGACTTGCGGGGGGAAGGCGTTTGAATATGAGGTCTTATGCCTACACTGATCAATCAGCCGACTCAGATCAAAGCCGTCGGCAACAAGCCCAAAATCATTCAGGAATTTATCGGCCGGGTCAATTCAAAGACTTCGGCGTTGAGCATCGCCAAAATGCAAAGCCCATCGGGTTGGGTGGAACCGGGCCAGACGCCCGTGTTTGATGAATATACGGTGGTTCTTAAGGGAACACTTAAGGTCACGGCCAAATCGGGCGTTGTCGAGGTTAATGCCGGTCAAGCCATAATCACCCACGCCGGCGAATGGGTGCAGTACAGCACGCCCGGCCCGGAGGGGGCGGAATATATCGCAGTCTGTCTGCCCGCTTTTTCTCCGGATACGGTGCACAGGGACAGTTAAAGACCTAAGATTTGTTTACAAATCATTCCGGAATAAATAATATATACGCTGTAACCTCGAACATCCTTTAAACATTTAACCGATCATTCACGGACATTGATTCCCGTTTCCTCCTGAAAGGAGATCGCTATGCGGTATCTCTCACTTCTTGCTTTTCTTGTGTTGGCGGCCATGCCTGCTCAGGCTGAGCTTCAGAAAAAGACGATCGAATATAAAGACGGGGAAACGACACTCGAAGGGTATTTGGTTTATGATGATGCTGTTGAAGGTAAGCGTCCGGGTGTGATCGTTGTGCATGACTGGATGGGATTCGGTTCTTATGGCAACGGACGGGCCGAGCAGCTGGCGGAACTTGGTTATGCGGCGCTCGCCGTAGACATTTACGGAAAGGGTGTTCGTCCTCAGAACCCCAAAGAGGCTTCAGAACAGGCTGGATATTATAAGGAAAACAGGGAAGTTTTGCGCAGCCGTGCCAAAGCAGGGTTTGATGCCTTGAAGAGTGAAGCGGTTGTCGATCCTGACAAGATTGCCGCTATCGGATATTGCTTCGGCGGTACGACTGTTCTTGAAATGGCGCGTGCCGGACTTCCGGTTGCGGGCGTTGTCAGTTTTCACGGCGGTCTCGGTACCGGTTTACCGGCTGTTAAAGATGACGTGAAAGGAAAAGTGCTTGTCCTTCACGGGGCGGATGACCCGCTCGTTCCGGCTGATGAAATCGATGGATTTAAGAAAGAAATGAATGCCGCTGGTGCCGACTGGCAGATGGTGTATTACAGCGGCGCCGTGCACAGCTTCACCCGTGCGGATGCAGGTAACGATAATTCCAAAGGTGTCGCCTATAACGAACACGCGGACAAGCGTTCCTGGGAAGCCATGAAAGTATTTTTCGATGAGATATTCAACAAGTAGTACGGAGTTCATATGGATTTGTTTCACGCTTTAGTTTTAGGTGTTGTCGAGGGCATTACGGAGTTTTTGCCAATTTCCTCGACGGGGCATTTAATTCTGGCCGGCAAATTAATGGGTATGCCCCAGACGGAGTTCTTGAAGACCTTCGACATTGCCATTCAGCTGGGGGCGATTCTTTCGGTGGTAGTTCTTTACTGGAAGTCACTTCTGGTTGATCTCGAAGTGATCAAGCGCGTGGCCGCCGCTTTTATTCCGACGGCAATCCTGGGTTTTATTCTTTATAAGTTCGTCAAAGAGGTTTTGCTTGAAAGCACGCATGTTATTTTGTGGTCTCTTTTGATCGGAGGGATCATCATTATTATTTTTGAAATGTGGCACAAGGAAGACCGCGGTGCTATCGATGACATCAAGAAAATGTCTTTGAAGCAGGCTGCCCTGATCGGCGTTTTTCAGGCACTCGCGATGATCCCGGGCGTATCCCGTTCCGGGGCCACCATCATCGGCGGACTTTGTATGGGGATGAGCCGTAAGACGATTGTGGAGTTTTCGTTCCTGCTGGCATGTCCGACGATGGCCGCGGCGACGGGTCTCGATCTCCTCAAAAATGCGCATGCGTTTACGGGCGATCAGTTTTCTTTTCTTTTGGTGGGGTTTGTTGCCGCCTTTGCTGTCGGTATTTTGAGCATACAGTTTCTTTTGTTTTTCGTCAGAACCAACAATTTTATTCCGTTCGGTATTTACAGGATCATTATTGCGCTGATCATGTTTAAGGTTTTATAAATTATTTATCCGTTATCCAATCAAGGAGGGGATATGAGAGGTTTTTCACCGGGCATTTTCGTGGCTTTTGGGTTGTTTCTTCTGGTTACTTCCGGCTGCGGCGTACGCACCGTCGAAGACGGACAGGCCGGTGTCAAGGCCACGTTCGGCAAGGTGGAGGATCAGCCATTGTCGACGGGCTGGCATTTTTATATTCCGATGATCAGCTGGATCGAGATCTGGGATATTAAAACCCAGGAGCTCAAGGAAACCGCGAGCGTTCCATCTTCCGAAGGGCTTATTTCGACGCTCGATGTCTCAATGATTTATAACGTGTCCAAAGAAGATGTGGTTCAGGTTCGCAAAACGGTCGGCATAAATTATGTGCAGAAGATCGTCGAGCCTTATCTGAGGGAAGCCATTCGCAACGTTGCCAGCGGTTATGAAGTCAAAGCGCTTTTCCAGGACAAGGGGCGTCGTGAGATTTCCCAGAAGATGCTCGAGTTTTTGCAGGCCAAGCTTCAGCCGCGCGGGATCAGTATCCAGGACGTTCTTTTGAGGGATGTGCAGCTGCCGAGGCCTTTTGCGGAAAGTATCCAAGTCAAATTAAGGACCGAGCAGGAAGCCCTTCAAAAGGAATTTGAACTCCAGAAAGCCAAGAAAGACGCCGAGATCGAGATTGCCCGCGCCGAGGGTGTAGCCCAGAGCAACAAAATCATCGCCGGCAGCATCGACGGCAATTATCTGCGTTATCTGTGGATCAAAGGACTTCAAACCAATAATATGCAGGTCATTTATGTTCCGACGGAAGGCAACATTCCCATTATGGAAGCCAACCGTTTCAAGGGGATGGAACCGGCGGTTAAGTAAACCCGCGTTTTAAAGGAGAACGTTATGAAGAAAATCTTAGGGCTTGCGGTGTGCGCGTTTCTTTCCGGCTGTGCGGTTACGACCGGTCCTGGTCCGGGACCAAGTTCCACTCAAGCTCCTTCTGTCGAGCAGCCCAAGGATCAGCCGCAAATAAAGGTGACCCCGAAGATTACCGAGCACGTCTTTCCCACGGGTGAAGCGATCGATAAACTTCTTTTAGGCGTATCCCGCGAAGAGGCGCTCGCACTTATCGGGCGTACAATCACCGTCGGGTACGAGTTAATGGAAGGGACGACCGATGAATACCGGCCCACGACGTCTCCCAATCCGTACCGCAGCCAGCAGATCACCAAAGGCGGCGCGGTCTACCAGGTGGATTATTATCTGACCCGCGTCACAAAGGCTGACGGCGTGATCTCTGATGATGAATTGACCCCGCTTGTCTTTCAGGACAATAAGATGATCGGCAAGGGATGGAAGTTTTTTGACGAAAAGATCAAATAGAAACCTGCGATTGTGTTTTTAGAATGAAGTCCTTAAAGTACGGTTCTTTAAAATATTTTGTTAATCATTACGATCTGGCTGTGCCGGTAAGATGGGCTGAAGTGTTCAAACGAAAAGCTCCTCTGGAGGTTGAGATCGGCTTCGGCACCGGTGAGTATTTAGCCCGAACCGCTGCGGCGTCTCCGGGGTGTGATTTCATCGGCATCGAAGAAAACGTGGAACGTATCCACAAGACATTGCGCAAGATTGAAGCCGACAAAATCAAAAATGTCCGGCTGCTTCACGTGGATGCTCGGCTTGCCATGGAACGTTTGTTTTCGCCTCGGTCGATCGCCCGGATCCATTGTCTTTTTCCGTGTCCGTGGCCGAACAAGAACCAGGTCAAGCACCGGCTTTTTGCCAATGCGTTTATCAGGCTTTTGAACAACCGGCTGGTCTCCGGCGGCAAAATAGATCTCGTCACCGATCATGATGAATATGCCGATTGGGTCAAAGGCCAGTCAGCCCGCACCGGATTCAAAATGGCATTTGAAACGATCCGTCCGCGATTCGATACGAAATTCGAACGCAAGTGGCGCGAGGCCGGACAGGAAGAATTTTTTGCCCTGGCGTTTACCAAAACAAAACATGTGATTCGCCGGGCAGGCAAGGAGCAAGAATTGAAGGTTTATTTCTTTGATCGTTTCGATCCCGCGGCATTTCATTTCGAGGATGTGAAGGGAAATCCTTCCGTTATTTTTAAAGAGTTCTTTTTTGATGAGCGCCGCCATCAGGGCATGGTCCATCTTCTGGTGGCTGAAGAGTATTTGCAGCAGCATCTGTGGGCAAAAATCGTCAAGACCGCGCACAAAGGCTGGTGCCTGGCGGTTGCCGACGGATCCCTGTTGATCCCCACATCCGGCGTTGTGAAGGCCCTCGAAAAGCTGTATCAGCTTCTCAGCCGGGGTTGATTATCCGCCTTCAATAGAATGTCAGCGGATTCTGTCGTGAAATATAAGACGGATAACACCTAAGTAATCTTCAAGCGGTGATGCGAGGGGCAAGACAAATTACACCATGAAATGATTTTGTTTTAAGCTCGGATTTTGATTATTGTGACCAGGACAGGTTTTAATTTTCGACGTGTTTTAATTTGGAGCGCCGCGATGCTGCTTTTGACGGCTGCTCCGTCGGAAGCTGCCAAGAAAAAAGCGCGCGGGTTTTATGTCTCGGCGCGCGGTGCTGTTCTGATGGATGTGAACAGCGGCAAAAAGCTCTTTTCCAAAAATGCGGACACCAGGGTGTTGCCTGCCAGTACGACCAAGGTCATGACGGCATTGCTCGTTCTGGAAAAACTGCCGCTCGACGGTTACGTGTCCGTCAGTCAGCGTTCGACGGGTGTTCAGCCTTCCAAGATCAACGTCCGGCCGGGCGAACAGTATAAAGTCAGAGATCTTTTATTCGCTATTCTGCTTAATTCCGCCAATGATGCGAGTGTTGTTTTGGCCGAGGCCGTGGCGGGCAGCGAATGGGAGTTCGTCAAAATGATGAACCGGCGCGCCCGTCAGCTTGGCGCCAAAAACACGAAGTTTGCCAATTCGAACGGATTACCGTCGCGTGAGGCACAGTATACAAGCGCTTACGATATGTATCTGATTTTTCGCGCAGCTTTGAAGAAGCCGTTTTTCCGTGATGCTGTTAAGATAAAATATAAAACTATTTATTCACGCGGCGGCCGGAAAATTTATCTTAAATCGCACAACAAAATGTTGTTCAAGGGGTGGAAAAAAGGCGTGTATGGGAAGACCGGATACACCCGCGCGGCGAGGTCGTGCTTCGTCGGGTACACGCAGAAAGGGAAGCGGCCGCTTATTATTGCTGTGTTCGGTTGCACGAAACGATGGGACGACATCTATCGCGTCCTCGAGCGCTACGGCGGTGTCGATCTTTAAATCCGGATTTTTCAATAAAGAGCGGTGAGATCATCGTTGAATTTGAAGCACTAAATTGTGTAGAATGAAATCCGGGTTTAACTCAACAGGCGCGATTAAACCTCCCCGAGGTTTAATCGGTTGATCCAGGCCTAGAGACCTGGGCAGATTTTACACAGCAAAATCTGGGTTAAAATTTGAGTTAGAAAAATCTTTGCTTGTGAAGAAATTTTCTTGTAATATTGGGTTTGTCCTTTTAACCGTTAGATAAACAAGGAGAGATGTATGAATAAAGTGCTCGGAATTGTTTTGGCTATTCTGGTGGGTGTGGCCGCCGGGATGTGTTTCCTTTTAAGTATTAACAGCGTTATGCGCGAAAGCATTCTTCCTTTAGGTAAGGAGCTAAAAACAATCAGCATTGATATCTCCGAACTTAAGGCAAATTCTGCCGGCGGCGGAAATGCTCCTGTTCTTGAACGTCTGGCTGCTATTGAAAAACGTCTTATCGATATCGAATCGAAAATCAATGCCGCTCCCGCTGCAGCTGCTCAGCCGTCGAGACCGATGCCTCCAGCGGAAGATTACAATAAAGCGTACGACATCCAGGTTGAAAAATCTCCAATCAAAGGTAAAAAGGATGCGCCGGTCACCATCGTCGCGTTCACTGATTTTCAGTGTCCTTTCTGCTCCCGTTTCCATACTCCGTTTCAAGAAGCTATGAAGGCTTATCCCAACAAGGTCAATTTCATCATCAAAAATTTCCCGCTGCCGTTCCATCCTGAAGCCCGTCCGGCTGCCAAGGTTGCTCTCGCCGCAGGCGAACAGGGTAAATATCATGAAATGGCCGATGCCATTCTTGAAAATCAGCAGAAGATGAATACAGAAGGATACAAGGAATTAGCCAAGAAGGTGGGTGTCAATTACAACAAGCTCGTGAAAGATCTGGCAGAAAAAGATGCCGAGTACGAAGCGATCATCAATCATGATCTGGAACTTGTTAATCAGTTCGATGTGCGCGGAACCCCGACGTTCTTCATCAACGGAAAGAAGACCATGGCCCGCGATGTGGATGGTATCAAGGCTGATATCGAAAAGGCTTTGGCGGCCAAAGGCGCTAAATAAAATTATTGCCATTAATACTCTTTTATAGTAATATTGTGCCTTCCATTTAAAGGTAAAAGGCACGCTTGACGGCGTAGCCGTTCAAGGAGGATTCGTATGGGCGGTCGTGTAGGTGGTTTAACGAGTAAATATTATACTGAAACCCGCGGCATGAAGGTAAGCGGGGGCCAGGTAGTTAAATCCGGTTCTGTATTAACCCGTCAGGGGCAGAAGTGGAGACCGGGCCTCAATGTCACAGGGGCAGCGCATTTAACAGCAGCCTGTGATGGCGAAGTGTACTTTACACGCAAGAAAAACAGGTACAATCGCGTGATTACTCTTATCAATATCAAACCTTCTTCCAAGTAATCAGCGCTTTTAAAGACCGTTCAGGTCTTTAATTTTTGGTTCAAACTATGTGCGGTATCATCGGATATGTTGGTTCCAAAGAAGCAACGCCTATCCTGCTTGAAGGATTAAAGAAACTCGAATATCGAGGTTACGACTCAAGCGGTGTAGGCGTTTGTTCTGCCAAGGACGGAAAAATTGCGGTCCGCAAGGCCCAGGGCAAAATCCGCCATCTGGAAGAACTCATCAAGACTCATGCCGTTCCGCATTCCACGATCGGCATTTCTCACACACGCTGGGCCACTCACGGTGCCCCTTGCCAGCGCAATTCCCATCCGCACTGCAATGTGAAACAGACGATTGCCGTCGTTCACAATGGCATTATCGAAAACTATCAGGAAATCAAACAGGAACTTCAGGGAAAAGGCATTAAGTTTACCTCTGATACCGATACTGAAGTCATTGCTCATCTGGTTTCGCAGTATTTTGCCGGCGATCTGGTGAAGGCTGTTCAAAAAGCCATCGGCCGTGTGCGCGGAGCTTTCGCGATCGGCGTCATTTCGAGCGCAACCCCCAATCTTTTAGTTGCCGCCCGCGTCGGATCGCCTTTGATCATCGGTATCGGTAAGGGAGAAAATTTTATCGCTTCCGACGTTCCGGCCATTCTCGATAAGACCCGCCGGGTCATTTATCTTAAAGACGGGGAAATGGCGGCTCTTACTGTCGACGGTGTGAAGATCTGGAAATTCGACGGTAAACCGGTCACGCCCAAGATCGATACCATCACATTCAATGTCGGTTCAGCCCAAAAAGAAGGCTATCCGCATTTCATGCTCAAAGAAGTTCATGAGCAGCCGCACGTGTTGGCCCAGATGATCAAGGCCCGCACTAAAGGCAACAATGTTGTTTTAGACGGTATCGGGTTAAGCGACAATCAGCTTAAATCCATTAAAAATATTTATATCGTGGCTTGCGGAACTGCGTATCACGCGGGCATGGTCGGCAAGTATATTATTGAGAAGATCGCCGGCATTCCTGTCGTGGTGGATGCGGCGAGCGAATTCCGTTACCGGGAGCCGATCCTGCAAAAGGGAACTCTCGTTGTATCGGTCAGCCAGTCCGGTGAAACAGCTGATACTCTGGCTGCGGTCAGAGATGCGCGCGCGCGCGGCGCCAAGGCTATTACCATTTGCAATTCGGTTGGTTCGTCGCTGGTTCGTGAATCCGACGGGGTTCTTTACACGCATGCCGGTCCGGAAATCGGCGTGGCCTCAACCAAGGCGTATACCGCGCAGCTTGGTATGTTTTATCTGCTTGCCCTCAAGCTCGGTGCTTTGCATAAGAAGACTTCGGATGCCGAACGCCAGAAAATTCTCAAAGAGTTCAAGCACATTCCGGAGCTTTATAAAACATTTTTGAAAAGCAAAGACGATGTCGCGCAGATCGCCAAGAAGAAATACCGTTTCGGATGTTTCCTGTTCCTTGGCCGCAATGTGAATTATCCTTCCGCCATGGAAGGCGCGCTGAAGCTCAAGGAAATTTCTTATATTCCCGCCGAGGGTTATGCCGCAGGTGAAATGAAGCACGGCCCCATCGCGCTCATCGACGAATATCGCGCGGTTGTCTGCATCGCGCCCCAGTCGGAAGTTTATGAAAAGATGATTTCCAACATTCAGGAAATCCGCGCCCGCAAGGGAAAGATCACAGCGATCGCAACTCAGGGCGACAATGATATCAAAAAGCACGCCGACTATGTGATCTACGTTCCCAAAACAAGTCATTTATTGAGTCCGCTTTTGGTGGCTTTGCCGCTGCAGCTCATGGCCTACTATATCGCCGTCAATCTCGGATGCGATGTCGACCAGCCGAGAAACCTGGCGAAGTCTGTAACAGTAGAATAAGCCAATCGAAATTAGTAGAGATTAGGAAATTCAGAAATTGGTCGATGATTTTTAATTTCTAGTAGTTTCCCAATACATATCAATCTCATAATTTCAATATGCTCTACATCGTCTCCACTCCCATCGGCAATCTTAAAGACATTACCTACCGAGCGGTTGAGATTCTTAAAAGCGTATCGTTGATCGCCGCCGAAGATACCCGTCACACTAAAATACTCCTTGATCATTACGGCATCAAAGTTCCGACGACGAGTTATTTCGAACATAACGAAGTCAAGAAAAGCGGTTATCTCTTGGAGCTTCTTCAGGACGGCAAAGACATTGCACTGGTCAGTGATGCCGGGACGCCGGGTTTGAGCGATCCGGGTTTTACACTCATCCGTCTGGCGCATGCCAATAATATTCTTGTGACTGTAATTCCCGGCGTGTCCGCGGCCGTGACCGCTCTGACAGCGTCGGGCCTGCCGAGCCACGCGTTTGTGTTTGAAGGATTTCTGCCCGTCAAGCCCGGCGCGCGGCGCAAGAAACTGGAATCGTTTAAAGACGAATCCCGGACGGTGATTTTTTATGAGTCACCGCACAGGGTTTTGAAAACGCTCAAAGATATGGTTGATGTTCTGGATAATCCTGTCGTGGTTTTCGCCAGAGAACTGACCAAAAAATTTGAGGAAGTAAAAAAATCCTCCGCCCAGGAAATGCTCGAGCATTTTACCGCCCACCCGCCGAAAGGCGAATTCGTGCTTCTTTTGCAGCCTCGCTAATCGGCAACTCCCTTAGGGAAAACGCTTTCTTAAATACTTCACCTCGCGATTGTTTTTGTTATTTTATACAGATATAATTCTTATTACATGAGCATTCGCTTGGGGAAAGAAATGTCTTCCAGATTGTCCTGCCTTTTTTCGGGTTTATTCCTGTTAATCGTGAATATAGTTTTATGTCCGTCTTTGAGTTTTGCTCAAAGCTGTTCAATCACTTCTATGCAAAGCGACAAAGAGATCCGTGCCTGTCAGATAGAAGATATGAGATCTCTGATTAATCATGCGAGATCCGCCTGTGCCGTCGGACCTATTTCCGCCTATCCGTTTTCCGATGATCCAATCATACCTAGTGCGACCGCTATTTCCATACGTCATCTTGATGAAATGAAGGACGCCATCAGCGAGATTGCCACAAACTGCGGCCCGATCCGTCCTACCCCGACATTTACTACGGTGAATGCGGGAGATATTATTTCCGTCAGAGATTTCGTCGGTCTTTATAATATATTTGTTTCAACCAGTTTTTGCGGGGACAGCATTTGTGATCTCGGCATAGAGGACATCACGACATGCCCGGTCGACTGCGGCGGTACCGCCCAGTTTTATTGTAACGGCATCGGCGGGTGTTATGCCGCCGTCACCTGTCCTTCCGGAAAGACTTGTTACACAGATCTGCAGGAATGCCTCGACCATGTCTCGACGGACTGCCAGCCCTGCACGCCTCAATGCTTGGAGCAGGGAGACAGATATATCTGCCAATCATGGTCTGATGGATGCGGTGGATTATGTTTTGGTACAAAAAATCCCAGCTGTGAATGCGCGGGTAGTACTTGCTCCGACACGCAATGCATTGACGTTTGCGGCGGTATTTGCCAGGGTACGTTGACATCGGATTGCAGCTGCGCTTCCAAAACTTGCCAGAATTCTACGTGTGTGGATGCATGCGGAGGGACTTGTGTGGGAACCATGCCTCCGGACTGTTCGTGTGCATCAGATACGTGTCCGGGACAAACCTGTGCCGACGACTGCGGAGGAACATGCGCGGGCACCAAGGCTCCGGATTGTTCCTGCGCATCCAGCACGTGTACGGGCCTATCATGTACCGACTCTTGTGGAAATTCATGTCCGGGGGCGATGTCGCCGGATTGCTCCTGCGCGTCCAGTACTTGCCCGGGGCAGACCTGCTCCGACGGGTGCGGTGGTACTTGCGCGGGAAGCGCGACTCCGGATTGTTCCTGTGCCGGCATCACCTGCTGGGATGATGTGTGCGCAGGCAGCTGCAGCGAAATGTGCGTGGGGAGCAGAAGGCTGCTGCTTTCTTGTCAGCTTGAACTTCAGTCAGACTGCAGCGCTACGCCCAGTATTTCATTGTACGCCTGCGGAAATAATCCCGAGATCGCCGGTTATTATTATTATCGTTGCAATGGGACATGCACGCCAACAGCCGCTAATTTAGTGTCTGGCCTCATCCCCAACTGTACGCCGTTTGTTGATACTAGCGTTGTCCCTGGGCAGACATATTCCTATTCCGCTAGATTTTACACAACCGGCGGAAATTTCTCGACGGTATTCTCGGCGACCAAAACACATACCCTGAATGTTCCGAGTTGTGCCTGTGCGGCCCTTACCTGTCCGGGTCAGACTTGTTCCGACGGATGCGGAGGAACATGCTCGGGGACAAGGCCTCCCAATTGTTCTTCGTGTGCTCCAAATACTTGTACGGGCCAG
Source organism: Candidatus Omnitrophota bacterium (assembly GCA_017987425.1). Taxonomy (GTDB): domain Bacteria; phylum Omnitrophota; class Gorgyraeia; order Zapsychrales; family Fredricksoniimonadaceae; genus JAGNTT01. Next base: position 4,746 of record JAGNTT010000023.1, on the reverse strand, counting down.
GACTGTACGGATTCATGCGGTAACATATGCGCGGGAACAAAGACTCCTGATTGTTCCTGTGCGGCCAGTACTTGTCCGGGTCAGACCTGCTCCGACGGATGCGGCGGCACATGTATGGGAACCAAGCCTCCGGATTGCTCCTGTGCGGCAAATACTTGTACGGGCCTGGACTGTACGGATTCATGCGGGAACGTATGTGCGGGAACTAAGGTGCCGGATTGTTCGTGCGCCAGCGGTACATGCGTCGGCCAGACCTGCTCCGACGGATGCGGCGGCACATGCCCGGGAACCAAGGTTCCGACTTGCGCTTGTTCTCCAAATACTTGTCCGGGTCAGAGCTGTACTGACTCCTGCGGAAATGTAGATGCGTGTCCGGGAACCATGCCTCCGGATTGCTCATGCGCTGCCAATACTTGTCCGGATCAAAGCTGTACCGATGCCTGCGGAGCATCTTGTCCGGGGACCAAACCTCCGGATTGCGCGTGTGCCGCCGGTACCTGCATCGGTCAGACCTGTTCCGACTCATGCGGAAACTCATGCTCGGGAACTTTGGCTCCGGATTGCACATGCGCCATGTTTACCTGCACTGGAGAAACGTGTTCCGATGGATGCGGCGGCACCTGCCCTGGAACGGATGACTGCGAGCCTCCTATATTCCCGCCCATCGAATGCAAAAAGTGGACCTGCGCCTCGGGTTCCGGATTCTGTTTGCAGGATCATACCGAGACATGTTCATGTCCTGCCGGGAAAAAGCCTGTGTGCAATAGTGCTCCGCCGGTGGCCTGCGGCTCCGGTGCCTGTCCCGACACAGCCTGCGGCTGCATCGACTAATCCTTCCTTCAAGCATTAAGAAATTCTCTTTAAAATAGAATGAGACGAGCGTTTGACTTTTTCTGGCCTGTGCGTTGTAGGTTTGAGTGCGAGGGTGCTTTTGCGGAAGCCGACAGTATTCGTCTTGTATTCCTGCCTAGGCCTTTAAATGAATGCCAATGGCTCTCATTTTGATTTCCCTGTCTTAATGCGTGCCATCCCATCACCGACTTTAAAATGTACGTACAAAATCATCATGGAATTTGATAAGACAGAACCTTTTTCCGGATTTGTGAAACTATTTAGGACTAATAATTATTCCTGAAATTGAACCTGGTGGGCGATTCTGCGGATCCGCTGGATATGAAGAAGAAAATTATAGAAACCAAAGGGGATGCGAAATTTGAGGTTACGGATGATTGTAAGCCGAAGAGATGTTTTAATTCTTTAGGTAAGAAAGTGTTCCGGAAGTAAATGAAAAAATCTGGGGCAGGTTTATTTTTTAAGGAGCGTAAACCGCGTAGCATTTTCCGGCGACGGTGGCGCAATTGACCTGAAGCTGTCCGGTGTTTGCCGGATGAGCGCTGTCTAATGCGCCGCCGATGGGTCCGTTGACATGAAGTTTATAGTTCGGTGAAGCAACGCCGATGCCGACATTCACGGTGGAATCGGTTGTAACGGCAGTATTGCTGACAACGAGCTGTGCGGCTGTTCCCACGTTAACCGAAAGTGTGGAGATATCTCCGGCGGCATAGGGAACGCCCAGGGTCAGGTTTCTGACATTCGAAGTGTCAGAGTACAATCGTATACCTGAGAAGTTGCTGTCCGACGCTCTGCAATTGGTTCCCGCGCAAAGCGCATTGGACGTGTAGGTTACATCATCCTCGTCGATTAAATTGACGTTGTCGAATTGGGCTGTGGACACGGTACCTGTGGCTGAAGGACGGTTAACCTGAAAGAGCGCGTCCGGATTGAGCGCGCCAATCCCGACATTTCCGTTCTCATCGATGACCATTTTATCCGCACCGTTGATCAGGAATCTCATCCCTTCAGCTCCGACGGTCTGAGACATCATGATGTCGCCGCGTCTTTTAGTCGCGGTTGCGCTGCTGTTATAGAGAGAAATTCTGGCGTCGCTCCCCGTCGACTGCACTTCCAATTGACCGTAAGAAGCGTTGTCCGCGCCCGTGATGTGCAGATTGGTGTTGGGAGCGACATTGTCGATCCCGATATTTCCGTTCTCGTCGATGATCATGCGATCATCATTGTTGATCATAAAATGAAGTCCTTCGGAATCGCTGACGTTGGACATCATGATGGCGGCGTTGCCTGTCGAGGTTGCTCCGCTGGAGTTGAAAAAGGAAAGCATGGCGTTGTTCTGAGTGGTTTCAATCAATAGCTGGCCGTAGTTGTCATCATCGAGTCCTTTGACATGCCATCTGGCGTTAGGTGTTGCCACGCCGATGCCGGCTTTGTAAGCTGTATCCGTGTCGCTGTTGGTAAGAAAGACAAATTTCCCGACCGGATCGTAGGTCCAGGGACCGGTGGTCGTCCAGGCTATGCCGGTGCAAAGTTTAAGCTGGTTGGAATCACTGCTTAAAAAAATCTGTCCCGTTTTGGAAGTGTCGCATGCCCCCATGCTGGCGTCAGGAACAGGAGTCAAGCGAAGAAGGCTGTAGGAACCGAAAGGGGCCGGATAATAGGTGGTCAATGACATGGAATCAGCGAAGGCTAAAGCAGGGGTCGAAATAACACAAAGGAGCATCAGTCTGCGGATCCAGTACGTCATATGTTCACCTCTAGATGGAAGAATAAAATCAACACACTAAATATAATTAATTAGAGTATAGCTCATCCCTAAGTCAAAACAACTGAAAAACCGGATTTCAAGAAAGCGTTTTCTTGGAGGTGTGACATTTTTGGCGTCGGGAGGGGTGGTTTTTTGAAAAACAGGTCTTAAGATGGCTTGACAGAAATAGAACGAGGATGGTATAGTTTACCAGCTTTCAATTTTCCTTTAACTCGGTTCAGTGAAGCCGGGAAGGACCTATGAATACGAATACTGCATTATCGGTACACATCGAACCCGCTTTCCATCTCAGGAAAGTGGGTATTTTTTTGTCCTGTTGCAGAGGCAACAGGACAATCCCTGCTGACGCATTTCGTTTATATCTTTCAAAAACCATAAACGAAATGAGCGGGGATAACCCGTCCAAAGGAGTCTCCTTTTTATGAGTCCAAACAACAAAATCATGGATAAAGAAGCGGTACGCCGAGCTATCTCGCGCATGGCCCACGAGATCCTTGAGAAAAACAAGGGATCGCACGGGCTTTGCCTCGTCGGTATCCGCACGCGCGGAGTAGTTCTGGCCCAGCGTCTTAAAGAAGCAATCAAAGGTATTGAAAATGTGGAAGTTCCGGTCGGGATTCTGGACATCACGCTGTATCGGGATGATCTGACAACCATCGACGTTCAGCCGGTTGTGCGTGAAACGCAGATCGGGTTTGATATCCAGGATAAACGGCTAGTTCTGACGGATGACGTGCTGTTTACCGGGCGCACGGTCAGGGCCGCGTTAAACGCACTGGCGGATTTCGGCCGCCCGTCGTTGATCCAGCTGGCGGTGTTAATCGACCGAGGGCACCGCGAGCTTCCCATCCGCGCGGATTTTGTCGGAAAGAATATTCCGACTTCACTCGGGCAGAATGTCAAAGTAATCTTTGAAGATACGGACCAAAAAGAAGATCAGGTTATAGTGTTGGAGGGCAAACAATGACAGGTGAATGGCGTCATCATGATCTGTTGGATTTAAGCGACTGGTCGCGTCAGGAGATTGAACTCGTCCTGGAAACGGCCAAGTCATTTAAGGAAGTTTCGTCCCGCGACATCAAGAAGGTTCCGGCTCTTCGCGGTAAAACGGTTGTTATGCTGTTCTTTGAGCCTTCTACACGCACACGTATTTCCTTCGAGCTTGCTGCCAAACGTCTGTCTGCCGATACGCTTAACGTGGCTGTGTCGACAAGCTCGACGACCAAAGGCGAGTCCATTCTGGACACTGCCCGCAACATTGAAGCCATGAATGTAGACTTGATCATCGTGCGCCATAAATCTTCCGGAGCTGCCAAGATATTGGCCGACGGTCTTAATGCCGCGGTCGTGAATGCCGGCGACGGATGCCGCGCTCATCCCACGCAGGCATTGCTGGACATATTCACGCTTCAGGAAAAGCTGGGAAAAGTGGAAGGTTTGAATGTGGCGATTGTCGGGGACATTCTGCATTCGCGTGTGGCGCGTTCGAACATCCAGGGTCTCATCAAATTAGGCGCGAAGGTAACTGTTTGCGGTCCATCAACTCTGATGCCTGTCGGAATTGAACGCATGGGCGTCAATGTCAGTTATGATCTTAAGAAAACATTGAGCCATTCAGATGCTGTGATTGCGCTGCGCCTTCAGATGGAACGTCAGAAGGACAGCTTTTTGCCGTCGATCCGCGAGTACGCGCGCATGTTCGGCGTCAACAATTCGAAATTACAGAACGCCCGTCCCGATATTATCGTGATGCATCCGGGGCCGACCAACCGCGGTGTTGAAGTCTCCGCCGAAGTTGCCGACGGTGAACGTTCGGTGATCCTCGATCAGGTGACGAACGGCGTCGCGGTGCGCATGGCTGTTCTGTATTTACTTTTAGGAAAAAAAGGCGAAGCCGCAGCGGCTGTCTAATTCGGGCTTTGTAAAATGGAGAGAATATGGGTTTATTGATCAAGAACGCTGTCATTGTTAATGCGGATAAGATTCACGTAAAACCCCAGGACATTTTGCTGGAAAACGGACGCATCGCCAAGATTGCGCCGTCGATTGATAACGGCTCGCACGAAATTGTCGACGCGAAGGGAAAGAAGGTTCTGCCTGGTCTGATTGATATTCACGTGCATTTT
>JAGNTT010000155.1 GCA_017987425.1 Candidatus Omnitrophota bacterium | reverse complement strand
GGCTGTCAGTATTTTTATGTTCTGCTGGTTATGCTTGTGGATATTTCTGATTACGGTAGGTACGTTTTTACGCGGCCCCAACTGGAACTTCTTCGGTCCGTTCGAATATTGGGACCTGCATAAGCTCGCTGTCTTGAACAACCTAAACCTTTCTGAAATCATTTACATGAAGGTGCTGGGGCGGGGTCTGCCGCATAACATCCTCTTGCGTGAAATCGGCGGATTTATTGTGCTTGGACTTTATTTCGGCCTTTTGCCTCTCATCATGGCCAAAACCATTTTCAAAGATGTTTATCAAAGACTCGGGGTTGTGCGTTACAGCGTCTTTATTGTGCTTGTGCTTCTCGCGCTAAGCCTTCCAATTAAGATGGGACTGCGCTGGGCTTTTAATATCAAATACATCATTGCTATCCCGGAATTCTTTTTGAATATTTAATTTATGCCACCTACACCACAAAAACCGCCCGAATCGCATTACGATTTAAACAAGCTCCATAAGATATTCGCTTTCGCGGCGCTTACCTTACTGATCGCCCTGCTTGCGCTGTTCGCGAAGGACTATTCCAAAGAATGGAAGGTCTACCAGCAGCAATTCCGCGAGCTCGATGCCGAAAAGGCCAAGGTCAAACTTGATCTCGAAGAAAATGATTTGGCAAAAAATGAAGAATATCAAAACCTTCTGAAAGAGAAGAATGCCGCCCAGGAACAGCTCAAAGCCAAATCTGCTGAAATTGCCACGATCAATCAGCATATATCTTCAGTTACCGCCACAGTCAAAATTCTGACTCAGCAGTCCCAGTTTGCCAAAGCCGAATACGATACCGTTAAATATGCCTTTGAAGAAGCCCGCGCGCATGAAAGCCGCAAGGCCGACGGTTACAAAAAACGTTTGGATGAATTGTCTGTCAAGATCGAAAAATTACGCGTTCAGATTGAAGAAAAGAATGAAATTTTAATCGCCGAGACTAATAAGATCAAGGAAATCGAGAAGTCAGCAAAAGACCTGGAAAAGCAGACCGACAAGATAGCCAAAAAAAGCGATATTCTTTCCAAAAAGATCGACCGTATTGATCCGGAGCACATGAGCGTTCCTAATTTGGTCGCCGGGTGGGTCCGCAATCTGCCTGTTATTGAACTGGCGAATTCCGATTACCGTATCAAACAGATCGTACTTAAGGATATTACGGATGACGTGAATTTTATGCGCGTTCCCAAAGTGGACCGCTGCATCACGTGTCACTTGGGTATCGACAACCCGGATTTCAAGGATGCGCCGCAGCCTCTGCGAACTCACCCGAATCTTGAATTGTTCATGGATAAAAATTCGCCGCACCCGCTCGACCAGTTTGCCTGTACCACGTGCCACATGGGCCGAGGCCGCGCCACCGATTTCATCGGCGCCGTCCATACGCCGCGCGATGCCAAACAGCGAGAAGAGTGGGAGAAGAAATACGGCTGGCGTGAATTCCATCATTGGGAAGCGCCGATGCTGCCCGCCGGTTTGACCCAGGCAAGCTGTTTCAAATGCCATTCCGGTCAGACTGTGATCAAGGGCGCCGAGAAATTAAACCTCGGTTTGAATCTCATCGAAAAGTCCGGATGCTACGGATGCCACACAATCGAAAAATATCAGAGCTGGCCGAAGTCCGGACCGAGCCTGGAATCCCTGGCATCCAAGACCACAAAAGAGTGGACCTACCGCTGGATCGACGATCCCCAGTCCATCCGTCCGAACACTTCCATGCCTGCATTTTTCCATTTGTCCAATAACAGCGATCCCGAATCCGTTGCCCGCGGTCAGCAGGAAGTTCACGCGATGGTGGCGTTCCTTTTTGCCAACAGCAAAGCTTTTGCTCCGGAAGCTCCCGCCATTACAGGCAATCCCGTTAAAGGGGAAGAGCTTGTGGCCTCGGTTGGCTGCTTTGCCTGCCATCAGATTACGAAAGAAAAAGCTGCTGTCCGTGACCGCAATGAAATTCGCCGCGAACAGGGGCCGAGCCTGATCGGTTTAGGATCAAAAACCTCTAAAGAATGGCTGTATGCCTGGCTCAAGGATCCGTACCGTTATCATCCCGGCACACGCATGCCCAATATGCGTTTGAGCGATCAGGAAGCGATGGATATCGCCACGTATCTCTCGCAGGATAAAACGGATAATTTGAAACCGCTTCCGCCGGTGGATGGAAAAGTTTTGACGCAGATTGTCCGCGAATTTATTCTTAAAACCGGCACTGTCGCCGATACTGAAAAACAGATTTCGGTGATGACGCAGGACGATAAACTCCAGTTTGCTGGTAAGCGCCTGATCCGTCAGTACGGCTGCTACAGCTGCCATAACATTCCCGGATATGAAAACGAAAAACCGATCGGTGCCGATCTGACTGAAGAAGGAAGTAAGGATATTCATCGTCTGGACTTCGGGCTTGTGCATATTGATCATACGAAGCAGGCATGGTTCAAACAGAAGCTTATGGATCCCCGAATCTTTGATCACGGCAAGATCAAAACAGCCGATGATAAATTGCGCATGCCGAATTTCTACTTCAGCGACGCTGAAGCTGATGCGATTACAGTCGCACTCATGGGCTTTGTCAAAGACCGTCCGGCAGCGTCCAAGATGAGTCCGCGCACTCCCGAACGTCTCTTCATCGAAGAAGGCGAGAAAATCATCCGTCAGTACAACTGCCAGGGTTGCCACATTATTGACGGCGAAGGCGCAACGATCAAAGATACCGTTGTTGACTGGCTCGTGAAATTCCAGGACAAAGATTTGAACGATGCAAAGGCCTTGTCAGTCTCCTTCAGTCCGCCTAATCTGATCGGCCAGGGGCAAAAAGTTCAGACCGCTTGGCTGTTTGAATTCCTGCATCACCCGACGACCATCCGTCCGTGGCTGAGCGTGCGCATGCCGACCTATAATTTCCATACGTCAGAGCTCAACGGCCTGGTTAAATATTTCAGTTATCTGGATAATCAGCAATTTCCGTTTGATGACATTTTCAATGTCCATGGCATGGATCCGGAATCCGTCGCGGCCGGTGAGAAACTTTTCTCCAAAGATTATTTCGGATGCGCGGCATGTCATATCGTAGGCGGAACTATGCCGGGCGGATCGCCGGACAGCTGGGCTCCTGACTTTGCTATCGCCAAGACACGTCTCAAACCGGAATGGATCGTTAAGTGGCTGACCGATCCGCAGGCTCTTTTGCCTGGTTCAAAAATGCCGACGTATTTCGATCCGAAAAGCTTCGACAACGCCGGTCCCGAAGATGTTTTGAAGGGGGATGAACGCGCCCAGATCCGTGCTTTGCGCGATTATCTGATGACGATTTCCAATGAGTCCGCTGCCAACGGTGCGCATCCAGCGGTTACCGCTCCTGCTCCGGCAGCCCCGGCCCCGGCCATCGCGCCTGAAGTAAAGGACGGTAACTCAAACGGTGCATCGCAACAAACTTCCAAAGAATAACGGCGCCTGCCTTCGGGATATAATCGAGCGGCTATGCTGACTGAAATCCCCTTATTGACCTTCTTGATGTTTTCCGTGACTTATCCGCTGTGCTTTTGGTTAAGCGCGCGCGATCCCCTTAAGAAAAATTTCCACCACTTTCATATCGGACTTCCCAACGTCACCGCCGGGCTGACTGTCCTTGGTTTGTATCTTCTCGCAGCTCCCCAATACATCATGTTCAAAGGGTATGTGTGGCTTGCTCTTTTTTTCCTGGCGACTTTTGAATACTGGAAAAAAGAGACCGTTAATCCGGTCATCATCACCATCATCAGCCTTCTTGGTTTTAAGCTCTACATGAAAGCGCACGCACACTTTCTTGGATGGGATCAGTCGGCGGTGATCGCCAGTCTTTTGGCGGGTCTTATTTTAAGCGCGGCGCTTTATGCCATGAATCTCGGCCACTGGTATTTAAACGTGCACGGTTTGCCGTTAACTCATTTAAAGAAGGCGACGATCGCGCTCGGTGTTCTCTTGGGATTACGCTTGCTCTGGGATGTGTTCATGTTTTTCACAGCGACGGTAATGTTCGGCGGGGAGATGGTCCCGATGCTCAAGTTTGTCACGCACATGGAAGGCCTTTTCCTTTTGGTCGCCTTTTTCTTCGGGACGTTGTTTCCTTTGATCTCCATCTATTTTGTCTGGGGAACGCTCCAGGCCAAATCAACCCAGTCCGCGACGGGAATTCTGTACGTGCTTTTAAGCGCTATTCTCATCGGCGACATTGCCTACAAATATTATCTTCTTAATTACAAACTTGCCTTTTGATGAAAACCATCGCCCGCCATTGCCCGCAGTGCCAGAAGTATCAAATGGTTGAACCGAAGAAGGGGGTAGAGTTAAAATGTCCCAACTGTTCCCATTCGTGGGGGAAATACGACAGCGATGAAGCTGTGTTCGAACGCTGCCCCTGCTGCACCTGCCGTCAGTTTTATATCACCAAAGATTTCAATCAGGCTCTGGGATGTCTCATCATGGGCGTCGGGATCGTTCTTGTTCCGTGGACTTATGGCTTAAGTCTTCCGGTCTTCGCGCTCATCGACTGGATGCTTTACCGGCGGATTGCAGTTGTCACCTGCTGTTACCGCTGCGGAAGCGAATTCCGGGGCTTTACCACCAATAAAGATTTTAAGCCATTCATGCATCATATCGGGTTGAAGTACGATAAATATCGGTAAATGACCATGTAGGGGCGGGGTA
>JAGNTT010000154.1 GCA_017987425.1 Candidatus Omnitrophota bacterium | reverse complement strand
TTTGTGGCTCTCGCTGGATATTTGATCGCCGCGCGGATCAATCAGTCTCCGGTTATCGGCCAGATCCTGGCCGGACTTCTGATCGGCCCCAGTCTTTTAAATCTGATCACATACACCGATTTTGTCCAGAGTGTCGCCCATCTGGGTGCCATCGTTCTGCTGTTCGTGATCGGGCTTGAGTTCAAGGTCAAAGATATTTTTAATCTTCGATACGGATGGATTGCGCTGATCGGTGTCATTGTCCCATGGATCGGCGGGTTTTTTACGGCCCAGGTCTTCGGATACAATTTCGAGAATTCCGTCTTCACAGGCACCGCGCTCACCGCCACGAGCATTGCCATCACCGCCAATGTCCTTAAGGAAATGGGAAAGCTGCAGACCGACGCGGCCAAGGCCATCATCGGCGCCGCGGTCATCGACGACGTTCTGGCGCTGCTGGCGCTTTCGCTTTCCCAGCAGATTGTCGACGGAACGTTTAACTGGACCGTGATTGTCACCCCGCTCCTCAAGGCCGGGATATTTTTGACCGCCGGCATTTTCGCGGGGCAGAGGTTTTTGAGTCCTCTCATCGAACGCGCGGATCGATCTGTCTTCGCCCACAAACATCCGGAAGTTGTATTTATTCTGGCCATGATGATCGCGTTTGCCTATGCCATGATCGCGGAAGCGCTTGATCTCTCCGCCATTGTGGGCGCGTTCCTCGCGGGCATTTCGTTAAGCGGCGTTGTTGTCCGGCAGGCCAAAAGTTTCAAGGAGGGCGCTGAATATCTCAGCATCATCTTCGCTTCCATATTTTTTGTATCGCTGGGGGTGCTGGTCAACATTCGCGTTGTCACTCCTTCGGTGCTGTTATTTCTCCTTGTTCTGACCGTCGTTGCCATTCTGACCAAACTGGTAGGATGCGCGCTTCCGGCAAGAATGCAGGGAATGTCCCTGAAAGATTCCCTGATTGTGGGCTGGGGGATGTCCCCGAGAGGGGAAGTGGCCATGATCGTCGGGGTGATCGGCCTTAAACAAGGCCTCATCACGCAGGAAATTTATGCCGCCGTCATCTTCATGAGCCTTTTGACGACGATATTTACGCCCATTGTCCTGCGCGGGTGGTTGTATAAATAAAATATTTAGGAAAGGGTTGTGATTCAAAAGTGACTGTCCTCTTTCAAACGGGCCGGAAAAGTCATAACAGGGAATGTCGGTGCTTATAAGTTGCGTATATGAACAATTCATTGATCAAGGCTTACAAGACGGAACAGGTCAATCAGATTTACAATATGTTCTTTTGCGATGATCTGAATCTTTACCGTCAGCAATGTCAAGGAAAAGCCCAGTCGCCCTGGAGAGAACTGTTTGCGGAGATACCGGACGCTGAAGGTCTCAAGAGAGTAGCCGGTGATCCGGACAATGAATCCCGCGTGAAAATTCTGGCGTTTAATGAATTGCTTGGTTTGGGCGTGAAGCCGGCCAAAAAAGAATTGTTGGGAATCGTCGTCGAAGTCTGCTTGGAAGAGGGGCTGGACACTTTGGCGGCGTATGCGGACGGTACGGCCCATTATATCAACTACACGGAACGGATGATCGTTTGGGAGAGTAAAGACGACAGCGGCATCAACAGGGCAATGGCTGAATTGTTTGATAAAGGAAAAAATCTGATTACAGAAATCGGTCCCTGGGACAAAGGGCGTCTGCCTCAGCCTGCCAAGGGAAATGTCCGGCTTTCTTTTCTGGTCTCCAACGGGTTGTATTTTGGGCAGGGTCCCTGGTATATCCTGTTCAATGACCACATGGGCGGACCCATACTACATACGGCTTCGGAATTGATGAATTTACTCGTCGAAAAGGCTTTAAGTAAGTAACTTCCGGGGCTACGACGTGACCTGAATTAAGTGATTATAAATTTGCGAGAAGGGGACTGTCCTCTTCCTTTCAATGAGCGAGACGAAAGAAAAAAATGACCTCAGCTACCGCACTCATCCGTGAAAACCCTGGACTGCTGGCCATGGTCGCGCTGTTTGCGATCGGGGCGATCGTTTTCGGATCGCTGGGCGTCGGCATGTCGCGATCGGGCGCTTCCCTTAAGGCCAGTGTGTTCGTCAGGATGATCGGTCTTAAACAAGGCATCATCAGGGCGGAAATTTATGCCGCGGTGATCTTCATGAGCCTTTTGACGACGATATTTACACCCATTGTTTTGCGCGGGTGGTTGTTAAATAATTAAGGTTCAATCCTGTGTCCATGGAAGTCTATACAAAACAGGAATTGTTTTAGGGAGATGACATGACTTTAGGAATACCAATGAAGGATCTCACGCTGAACAAGGAGAAAACGTATTTCAACGTTATGCTCGTTCTTGCGATCCTGATCTGGCCGTTGATGTTCGCATCGGTCGTCCTTATTGCCTATAGTCTGATCTGGGCTATTTATGTGTGGGTGACGAACGGATTGTTTATTGCCCGGTTAAAAAGTGAGTGCGTGCTGGTCAATGAAAGTCAGTTCCCGAAGCTTTATGAAACGTATAAGCAGGTCTGCGATCGGCTTGAGGTTAGTAAAATGCCTGAACTGTACATCCTCGAGTCCGGAAGAAAGCTCAACGCTTTTGTATTCAGTCATTCGGGGCGGGATTTTGTTGTTTTAGAATCGGACATTGTGGTGAACCACGGTGAGGAAGGGGACGAGATACGTTTTATTCTCGGGCATGAACTGGGGCATATTAAATCCGGTTATGGATTAAAAAGAATCTTTTTGGGACCGGCCCTATGGCTTCCTTTGCTGGGTGCCGCGTACAGCCGCGCCTGCGAGGCATCCTGCGACCGGTACGGCGCTTATGCGACCCAGAATATAGATGGAGCGATCAAGGCTCTGATGATTTTATCCCGAGGAAAAGAGGTCGGCAATAGGATGTCCGGCGAACATTATTCCCAGCAGCATAAGAATCACCGCGGTTTTTTTGTGTCTTGGTATGAACTGATTTCCGGTCATCCCACGGTTTCTCAGCGGGTGGCCAATCTCATCAGTATGAGATCGGGTGAGAAGCGTCCGCCCAAATATCCCCGGCATTGGCTGGCCTATATTTTCGCTTTCTTTGCATCCGGCGGGATTTTGATCACTATTGCGATGCTCGCTATTTTGGCGGTGAGCGCCATTCCCAATTTACTGAGGGCGAAACAGATGGCCAAGGATCACCACGCGCGAAAAATTAAAATGGCCAATGATCGCCACGCGCAAAGTATACTTTCGCAATCGGCCAATGACCGCGCCGCGCAAAAGAGACTTTCACTAATGGCCAGGGCCGCCAGGGAGTTTGCCCATGGTCATGACGAGCGATACCCGATTTCGGCGGACGAATTTGAAAGCGACGACAGGAAATATCCGGGCGCCGATTATTGCGGAAAGGTGATTGAGGGATTTTCGTACACCTGTATGCTGACGTCCCGTTCATTCCAGTTTACGGCCACTCCCGAGAAAGGGACAACGGGAAAAAAAGTTTTCATGGTGTCCGCGCGGTACATAGCTGAGGCCGTGTCCGTTCCCGATAATTTACTGATCGCTAGACTGAAGGGCAATGAAAAACAAGCGCAAACCAGACTTTCAGAAATGGTCGGGGCCGCCGGGACGTTTGCTAGGGATCATGACGCGCGATACCCGATTTCGACGGAAGAATTTGAGAACGGCAACAAAAAATATCTGGGCGCCCATTATTGCGGAAAGGTGATGGATGGTTTTTCGTATAACTGCATGCTGACGCCCCATTCATTCCAGGTCACGGCCACTCCCGAGAATGAAACAACGGGAAGAATAGTCTTCATGGTATCCGCGCGGGACTTAGCTGAGGTCGCGGCCGTCGGGGACGGCCGGAACGAAGTCGAAAGGAATCACTGAGATGGCTTACGGATTAATCGCCTTAATTATTCTCCTCGCAATCTTTGGTTTTGGTTTTGGCGGCGGACGATTAGTCGAGCGCAAGCTCGACGGCGTTGGAAGTATTTCGTTACCTGCCAGCGTCGTCCCGTGGGGTCACGGCAAAGCGCGGGATGAAGATCCGGCGCGTCTCTACTTCCGGTTTGGGCACGAGTATCCCTGGTGGATTTCGATGGGAAGCGGCTCCGCGTACAAACAAATTGTGTGCGTGTCGTTCTTCACACCCACCGCCGGCGCGGCTGACTACGAGGCCTGGCCGCCCCGTTTCGAACCGCTCTACCGTGATCTCAAGAAACAGCGGACGTTGACGCTGGGCACGGCACAGCTCGAGATTTCAGGCGGTCACTACGCGCAGAACGCGCTTGATGAACCCTCTCACGTTTATCTTTTCTGGGATCCGTCCCGGCGATTGCAGATCGCGTGGCATGCGGCGGACAAGGTCATCAAGCCCGACGACGCCGTGAAGATGATTCAGGCCATGGCGGCTTCGTTCAAACTTGTCAGCGATCCGCAGGAAAAATTCACCGAGATGGGCGAACGCGAGGCTCGCGAGCAGAAGCGCGCCGCAAATGCCGAACGCCTCGCGCGCGAAACCTTGGCGAAAGCCGGCTTCGGCGCCGCGGCACCCGGCAAACCGGTCTACGCGAACGGCGTTTATGTGGAATGGATGAACGAACCGGAACCGCGTTTTCAATTTGTGAAGCCGCTGGGTCTGGTGCGAAACTCCGGACTCGATGCTGCGATCCCGCGGCGGCCGGAGGCGGCCGGATTACGCGCGACGCGCGGTCATATCGGCTGGCGCC
>JAGNTT010000153.1 GCA_017987425.1 Candidatus Omnitrophota bacterium | reverse complement strand
CAATACCTGTAAAGAGGATTCCGATGTTTTTTTTCATTTCATTCTGGCTCATGGCTGAATAGGAGCCCTTAAAGTATCTCCCCGCGCATCGGCGATCAGTCGGCTTAACTGATCAATTTTATCGGCGATCTGATTTCGCCTCAGTTTAAGAGTCTCGCCGTCATGGTTATATACAAACATTGATTCGGCAATCGTTGGATCTACAGTCATCGCTGTGAGGCTGTCAGCTATTTCCTTTGAAAAGCGTTGATCCAGCTTTAAAATTTTCAACTCCTTGACTTTCTTAATAAGAAGCTGGAAGTACTCATAATCTTCCATGCCGTCCCGGTAAAGTTCTGTCCTGATGGAAGCCAGCGGACCGTTCGGTCCGGGATAAAACAAAAGTCCGTTTCCATTCTGTCCCCAGTCGGTATTGACCGCGGTCTGAAATGGATCGGCTTTTTCCCACCAATTGACACACCAGTACAGAAAACCTTTCAGATCATATTTCCAGCACAGCCAAGGGATGAGGCGGTAGCCAGTTGATTCGAAATCAATGGCAAGATTTGGACTTCCGAAACCGCTGGGGCCGGAGATATACATCCACATTTCGATGCCGAGTTTCTGCATGGTGCGAAGAGCTTCTTCCTTGAAATCATCGTTGTTGAACACCCAGATATCGATGAATTTACCCCACTCTGGATGTTTTTTTGGATCCCAAAAACCATGATAACAGACCATGTTTTTGAGCTCCGGATGAGCGCGTCTGATCATGCCGGTCACCCAATAAACGATCGGATTGCCTATCTCCCCTTCGTCCCACGAATAAATATATGTGTCCTGGATCATTCCGTTCAATTTGAGAAGTTCGGCATAAGTGCGGTAAAGCCCCGAAAAATTGTTGATGCTTTCTTCATCCGTCGGCCAGTTGTTGTTGAATGTTCCTCCCCGACGGCCTATTGAAAAATTATTTAGACCATATCGTCTGTAATAATCGACACTTCCCAGTTCTGCTGGAATTGTCGGATCGACATTCAGAATGGGATTCATGCGATATTTGAGCATCATGACAATGAATCGCTGATTGATTTCACCAACGCGCGCCCGCCATGCCTCGTCGGACTCTTTCTCGCCCTGCGGATAACGTAATTTGGTGATGTGACCGTAGAAGTCAAAGGCGGTTTTTAAACTGCTATAAAGCGGAAGCGCAAATGAATACACTTTAAGCGCAATAGGAATTTCATGAACAGTACCGTCAGTTAAAACTTTGATGACGCCAGTGTAATTTCCCGGCACCGCATTTTCTGGTACATATGCCGTCAGCCAGAACGGCTGGGTCTCTCCCGCTTTAACAGAAGATGATTCCATGGGAATTAAAGGATCAGACCAGAGACCGACAAATTTCACGGGATAATAGGGTTCTCCCGTTTCAACATAACCGACTTTTCTCCAGCCGAGGGTCTTGGAAGGCAGGACGGCTTTGGTTTCTGCATCGGTCAGATCTGTGAATTCAAAACGCACGGATTCAATGTCTTTGTCCTTGGAGTAGACGACGACCTGAAAAGATTCAAATTCATTTTTGGCCGCAGAGATTGAAACCGCCGTCGAAAAAGACGGTTTCACCAGAGTCATGCCGTCGAGAAAGATGCGGTCGAGGCTTGAGGCTGCAAAGATTTTCCGGTCATTCTGGATAGTCGGTCCCTGCAGCTGCGAAACGGCAGGCCAGGCATCATACCGTTTGGGAGTCTTGGCATGCCTGTAAGTTTTATAGGCGAAAAGTCCGACCGCAGCGGTAAGGCCGAGCCCGATAAAAACACCGACGATGAACAAAAATGTTTTATTGATTTTCATCGATAGCCTTTTTGTAGAAATGACGAAGCTGGCGGCCGACGACACCCCAATCGTAATCTTCTTTAACCAGTTGACGGCCTGAGATGCCGAGGTCCTCGATTTTTTTCGAATCGGCTATGACGTCCACGGTTTTCTGGGCAAATTCTTCAGGATTATCAGCCAAGACAATATTGTCATCGGGAGTATACGTAATGCCTTCGGCGCCGATCGTAGTTGAGACAATCGCCTTTCCCATGGCCATAGCCTCAAGGATTTTAAGACGGGTGCCACCGCCGACACGAAGCGGAACGACGAACACTTTCGACTTGGCTATATAGGGCCTCACATCATCAACACGGCCGGTAACGATGACACGTTTATCCTTGGCCGCCAGATCCTTGACAGCGGACGACGGACTTTTGCCGACGACATACATTTTGATGTCGGGATTCTTCTGCCAGATTAAAGGCAGAATTTCATGACAAAAGTAGGTTATGGCATCATCGTTGGGAAGCCAGTCCATGGAGCCCGTAAAGACAAGGGCGTCTTCCTGAGGAACGTTATTCTGAGGCTCAAAAAATTCAGTATCGACTCCGTTTGGAACGACATAGATCGGCACCTGTCCGTTGGTAATTTTGTTCAAAAGTATGCGGTCATCGTTGGAACAAGTAAAGACACAGGAAAACCGCTGGGAGATTTCCGCCTCGAAGTAATTCATCTTTCTCGACTGTTCCTGATATGCCAGTTTTCTGGGCCATGATCGCTCAACGGCGGCGCAGCGCTGGAGTATCTTGTATTCAATGTTATGCTCATCAAGCATGCAGGGAATCTCTTTAAAACAATTGAGGTAATGGGCCATGTGAAGATGGTCCACATGGACGGCATCGATCTTTTCTGTCCGCACCAAATTCTCCAGCGTTTCTTCCATCGCCTTGGTGTGATACTTGACCAGCGATATCGGCAGGCCGTGGAACAAAAGCCAGCTGATTTTCTGAAAAGTCGACGATTCAGTCATCGGGACGAGCGTCACCAGTATGCCCAGCTTCGTCAATTCAGGGATATAATCCTTGTCATTTGTCTCGAACGAAAAACAGACCAGATGCATTTGCGATTCAAGCGCCAGTTGTTTAAGAATGTTGAATGTTCTGATTTTACCGCCGGTATCTGCCGGTAGCGGCATACGGGGAGCTAGGAATAGTATTTTCATTGTACGAGAGCCTTTTGATAGACCTGACTGTATAACCTGGTCATTTGTTCGATGGAATATTCCTGCTGAACGAAACAAAATCCTGCATTCGCCAATTTTTTACGTAACGACTCGTCGGCAACGAGTTTTTCAAACGCCGAGACCAATCCGTCCAGATCGTTGGAATTGACCAGCAGTCCCGACAGACCGTGAGATATAATCTGCGGAATCCCTCCGACCCGTGTGGCCACAACTGTGACGCCGGATGCCATGGCTTCCAGCACCGTCATGGGAACTCCTTCGGTCAACGACGTCAATGTGAAAATGTCAAATGCTTTATAAAAAGGCGCTACGTTCCGCATCAATCCGGTAAAAATGATCTGTTTTTCGAGCTGGAGATTCTTTACAGCGTTCTTGAGCAGATCTTCTTCCGGCCCATCGCCGACAATCATGATTTTGACCTTGGAATTGCGTTTACAGACTTTGTCCGCGGCGGCTATCAGCAGTTTTTGATTTTTCTCAATGCTTAGTCTGGCGACAGTTCCGATGACAATCTCATCGTCCTGTATGCCGTATTGCCGGCGTATCTCCATGCGCGATTTCTGCGTCTGCTGAAAACGTTTGACGTCGATGCCGTTCTGGATGACCATTTTCTGGGGAAAATCCGGCATGACTGAATCCGACACAACCACCACTCCGTCGAAGAATTTCTTAAGGAACATGCGGTCGATTTTCTCGTAAACGGAAACTTTATGGTTGATGTCCGTGAATCCATGCGCCGTCGCGATCAGCTTGACGTTCAGATGGCGCGTAGCCAGAGCGCCGATGATATCCGACTTATAGTTGTGCGTATGCAGGACATCGATTTTATGCGCTATGAGGCACCGCTTCAGTTTGTTGACCGTGTCGAAATCAATTTTGCCCTTGCTTTGAAAAACTTTGACGGGTATTTTCAATTCCCTCGCCCGTTCAGCAACCTGCAGATTCGCTTTCCTTCCATCCTGGATAGCGGCGACGATAGGTTGATAAATTTCTTTGTCCATGTTAGAGGCCAGATTCAAAAGAACGTTCTCAGCCCCGAACAGTCCGCCGCTGCTGATAAAATGCATGACTTTAACCTCACGCGGAAGCAGTGATGAGTAAAACTGTTCATAGCGATTGACCATGCCCGGCATGAAAAATTGGTCCAATGCTTTCTGGCGGCCGGCCGCACCCATTTTTTCGCGCAGGTGTTTGTCTTCAATCAGCTTGATAAGCGCTTCTTTAAGTGGTGTACTTTTTTCCTTTTCGACAAGAAGCCCGTGGACATTGTGTTCGATGAGTTCAGGCGTCCCTCCTACGTTGGTGGCGACAACCGGTTTTCCGGCCGCCATATATTCGAGGATGGCATTGGACAGCCCTTCGCTTAACGAAGGAAGCACGCAGATGTCGGCAAGCGGAAGCAAATTTCGAACGTCCGGTCGTTTTCCTAGGAATAAAACATGATCAAGTATTTTGAGCTGTCCGGCAAGACGCTGGATTTCCCCTGCCATTGTATCTTCGCCGATCAGGACCAGCTGAGCTTCGGGATGCTTTTCGATGATGCCTTTCAGGGCCTTAAGCAAATATTTGTGCCCTTTCACCGGTTTGAAATTAGCCACATGCATGATCACCAGACTTCCAGGTTTGATGTCCAGTTGGCCGGAAGATGCGGAAGCCACATGATGAGTGGGCAGATCGACGCCGTTATAGATCACCTCAATGTTTCGGCGAGGCATGTCTTCTGTATTCTTCACATAATTGCGG
>JAGNTT010000022.1 GCA_017987425.1 Candidatus Omnitrophota bacterium | reverse complement strand
ATGAAAGCATTCGATGCCGCTTTTTATACAACGGAAGGTGTTTCTCAGGAAAAAATTCTAACGGACGTTCCCAAATATCTGGAAGTTGAATATCATGTCGGTATTCCGGCCAGAAGCTTGGCCGATTACACGGTCACACATATGAAATTGAATATCAGCAAAGAAGAATTCTTAAGTCTCAAAGAACAGATTGTTTTAATGGGTGAATATTTTGTGGATTTAAAGGCGAATGACCGGTTCTCACTGGTCTATATCCCGGGAATAGGAACGCAATTTGCGCACAACGGCAGGTTGACGGGGGTAATCCCGGGCGAACTTTTCGGCCGGGCCCTTTTTTCCGTCTGGATCGGGGATAAACCTTTTGATCCCAACCTCAAGCGAAAAGTCTTAGGGCTCAAATAAAAATCATCTAGCGGAGGCGGTCATGACCAATATCAAATCCTCGCAGATAAACCTGCTTAAATGGTTTTTTGGTCTTCTCTCATTCGGAATGGTGGTCCTTGTCGTCATCACATGTTTGCAGAGTGACATGTTTAATCTTCCCGATTCCGTCGTCAATGAACCCTGGTTCCGTACGACGCTTGTCGATTTCTATTTTAATATCAGCATCATTTCGGCTTGGGCGATTTATAAAGAGGCCAATGCCCTGCGATCGGTCTTATGGGTTCTTTCGTTTATTCTTCTGGGGAGCATCGGGACGTGTTTTTATGTTTTTCTGCAGCTTTCTCAATGGCGGCCCGGCGATTCGTTTGGTAAAGTGCTTCTGCGTGACGGAGAGAAATCTTGATCAGTGCCTATCAATGTGATGTTTTAAAGACGGGTCTTTTGATCGTCTGTCTGCTCATGACGGTGTTGTGGGTGATCGGCGTCGTGCGGCGCAATGCTGGCTGGGTGGATCTCGGATGGGTACTGGGGCTTGTGGCTCTGGCGGCATTATATTCATTGACCGGCGACGGCTACGGGCTGCGCAAAGGTATTATCGCCACACTTGTGAGTTTATGGGGAATCCGTCTCGGAGGCATGCTTTTACGACGGCTCCTTGCCGAGGAGGAAGACAAGCGGTATCAGAAAATCCGCGCCTCTTTCGGTGGAAATGCGAATCTGAAATTTTTCGTCTTTTTTCAATTTCAGGCTTTGCTCGATGTGATTCTTTCCATTCCGTTCTTTCTTTTATGCTTTAATACCCAAGATCATCTGTCTCCTGTGGAGTGGCTTGGTATTTCGATCTGGCTCACCGGTTTTATCGGTGAAATTATGGCCGATGAGCAGTTAAGGGGATTCAAGGGCGATCCTGGTAACAAAGGAAAGGTTTGCGAGGCGGGCCTCTGGTATTATTCGCGCCATCCTAATTATTTCTTCGAGTGGCTCATGTGGGTTGGTTATTTTGTTATGGCCATAGCTGCTCCATCGGGATGGACGGCCGCTGTGGCGCCCATTCTTATGCTTTATTTTCTTCTCAAAGTCAGCGGTGTGCCTCTTGCCGAGGAACAGTCTCTGCGTTCGCGGGGAGAAGCTTTCAGAGAATATCAAAGGACGACAAGCGTGTTCGTTCCTTTACCCAAGCGCAAAGGATAATCTTAATAACATGGTCAATCTGGTTGATGTCTCACAATCTCTGCTGGAACGAGGACTCTTGCCCGACGCTGTCATCCGCGCCGGGATCCGTAAACTTTTAAAGGATACCCTCGTTCGCGAAAGGGCGCGCGGCATTGAGTTCGGCGCCGAACACAAGATGAATTTCGTTCAACAGTTAAAAGGTTCGGCGATCGCGGTCTATACACCGAAGGCGAATGAACAGCATTATGAAGTCCCGACAGAGTTTTTTAAGCTTTTACTCGGGAAACACATGAAGTACAGCAGCGGTTACTGGAATGACGGCCATGATGATTTCGACCGTTCCCAGGCGGATATGCTAGAGATCACGGTCGAACGGGCGGACATCCGTGACGGTCATTCTGTCCTTGAGCTCGGCTGCGCATGGGGATCGCTGTCCCTCTATATGGCCGAAAAGTTTCCAAAAGCAAAAATTACGGGCGTCTCCAACTCGAAGACACAGAAAGAACATATCGACGCGGAATGCGCCCGCCGGGGGATCAAAAACCTGGAGATCATAACGGCTGACATGAACAGTTTTGATATTCAGCGCAAGTTCGACCGTGCTGTCTCGGTCGAGATGTTCGAGCACATGCGTAATTACCAGAGACTCCTGGCCAAAATATCCGGATTTCTGAATCCCGACGGAAAACTATTCGTTCATATCTTCACTCATCACGAATTTGCCTATCCGTATAACGAGACGGACGACCGCGACTGGATTGCGAAATATTTCTTCACTGGCGGCATCATGCCTTCAGATGATCTGCTTTTCTATTTCCAGGATCACTTTGCCATTCATCATCACTGGCGCGTTTCGGGCACGCATTACCAGAAAACTTCCGAGGCTTGGCTCAAAAGCATGGATGTCCATAAAGACAGAATCGTTCCGATTCTCGAGAAGACTTATGGTGTCAAAGAATGCACCAAATGGTGGAACTACTGGCGCGTGTTCTTTATGTCCTGCGCAGAGCTTTGGGGTTACAAAGACGGAACAGAGTGGATGGTCAGTCATTATCTTTTTAACAAACGGAAGGTAACCTGATGAAACAATCTTTGGCTGTTATCGGAACAGGTATCGCCGGCATGGGCGCCGCTTATTTTCTACGGGACCGTTTTGATATCTCGTTCTTTGAAAAAAACGATTACCCCGGCGGGCATACGCACACATTGACCATTAAAGAAGGCGATAAGGATGTTTATATCGACTCCGGGTTCATGGTCTACAACGAGAAGACTTATCCCAATCTCACCCGGCTCTTCAAGGAGCTTGATGTTACTACGAAACCGACGTCGATGTCCTTCAGCGTCCAGCACATTCCGTCGGGGCTGGAATACTGCGGGACTGGTTATGCGGGATTATTTGCGCAGCCGCAAAATCTCTTCAAATCATGGTTCTGGAAAATGCTTATTGAAATCGAGAGCTTCCGCAAGCATTCGGTGGAGGTTTTGGATAACGACCAGTTCACAAATCACACCATAAAGGAATATGTGTACAGTCAGGGGTACAGCGTGCATTTTCTCGAGAAGTTTCTTATCCCTATGAGTTCAGCGGTATGGTCGACACCGGCTGATTTGATGTACAACTTTCCGGTGGTGACGTTGGTCCGGTTCTTTAAGAATCACGGTTTTCTCGGGCTGCACACTCAATTGCCGTGGCGGACGGTCACAAACGGCAGCCGCGTTTACCGGGACAAAATATTAGCCATGTTTCCTCAGAGCGTGCAGTTGTCGAATGCGGCGGTCCGTATTTATTACGAAAGAGACAAGGTCATTGTGCTCGACCAGACCGGAAAAAAGAATGCTTTCGACAGGGTGGTTATCGCAACGCATGCCGATGAGGCGCTCGCTTTGCTGGGCGACCCGACGCCGCAGGAAGCATCTTGGCTCGGGGCATTCCGCTATCAATACAATCTGGCGACTTTGCATACGGATGAAGCGGTGATGCCGAAAAAGCGTAAAGCTTGGTCGTCCTGGAATTATCGCATCCACCAGGATGCCGACGGGCGCTTCTTTCCATCGACGGTTTATGACATGAATTCCCTGCAGCAGGTTTCCGATAAACGCAATTATTTCATCTCCATCAACGGGGAAGGGACATTCGATAATGCCAAAGTCTTGTGGCAGGGGAAATATACGCATCCGATCTATGATTCGCGGGCGATCCGCGCGCAGAAGGATTTGCCGTTGCTTAATCAGAACCGCCGACGGTATTTTTGCGGCAGTTATTTCCGTTACGGGTTTCATGAGGACGCCTTGTCCTCGGCGCTGGATGTCGCGCGTTTGATCACGGGCGAAAGGATTTGGGCTGATTGATGAATTCCTGTTTGTACGAGTGTGACATCATGCATTGCCGCATCAAACCCCGGCGCCACCGGTTTAATCACCGCATTTTTATGTTTTATCTGGACCTTGATGAGCTGGACACAGTATCGGGCTCTTTAAAATTACTCAGCCGTAACCGATGGAATATGTTTTCTTTTTATGACCGGGACCATCTGGAGCTGGGTAAGCGGACGGTTAAAGAAAATATCCTGCAGTATTTGCACACTCAAAAGATCGACGACAAAATCGGCAGGATCATGCTTCTGACGAATTTAAGGACGATGGGATACATCTTCAACCCGGTCGCGTTTTATTTCTGTTTCGATAAGAAAGGCAAGCCGTTGTGTGTCGTGCCTGAAATCGGCAATACGTTCGGGGAAATTAAACCGTTTTATATCGGCCCGGAGGACTTGAGCGGCGAAATTTTTGAGAGTCTGCAGACAAAACATTATTACATTTCGCCTTTTGTCGAATTGGATATCCCGATGGATTTCCGACTCACGGTTCCCGGAGAGAAGCTCAACATGAAGATTGATGACGTCAAAGACGGCGAAAAGTTCTTGTACACGACGATGTCGGGCCCTCGCCGTGAATTGAGCGACTCGAACCTGTGGCTATATGCGTGGCGTTTTCCGTTTGTGACGCTTAAAGTCATTTTTCTGATTCATGTTCACGCGCTGATTTTATATCTGAAGAAAATTCCATATCATGCCAAGGAAGCCAATGGGCATTTGCAGAAGGGGGTTTATCGTGCTTGGATTAAAAAATAATGCTTTAGTCGTGGGCGCTAAAAGAAACAGCGTCGGGTTTTATGAAAGGATCATCGAGCATGTGTTTCGCCCCATGACACTCGGGCGTCTGACCATGCTTCTTCCCGATAGCAGCTCGTATATTTTTGGGGAGGGAGGGGGCGGGCCGGAGGCATTTATGCGCGTGACCGATCAAGATTTTTTCCGAAAGTGCGTGCTCTATGGCGATGTCGGTTTCGGGGAGTCATTTGTCGACGGAAACTGGGAGTCCGATGATGTTGCCAAGGTCATCGAATGGATGATCGTGAATGTGGAGAACAACCCCGTGCTCATGGCGGAAAAACCCAAGCATAGTCCCGTCAATTTCCTTAAACTTTTTAACAAAATCCAGCATGCCCTGAAGGCCAACACAAAAAAGGGAAGCCGCAAAAATATTTCCGACCATTATGATCTTGGTAATAACTTCTTCCGGCTTTTTCTTGATCCGACGATGGCATACTCATCGGCCTATTTCCGGAATTCGAAAGAGACGCTCGAGCAGGCGCAGATCAATAAGTTCGATATGCTTTGCCAGAAATTGAAAATCAATGCGTCTGATCATGTGCTTGAGATCGGGGGCGGCTGGGGCGGTTTTGCCGTGCATGCCGTTCGTAATTACGGATGCCGTATTACGACCATCACCATCTCCAGAGAACAATATGATTACATGAGCGGAATGGTTAAAAAAGTAGGGCTGGAGGATTTCATAGAGGTGAAGTTTATGGATTACCGCGAAGTGAAGGGAAAATTTGACAAGATTGTATCTGTCGAAATGATCGAAGCCGTCGGACATAAGTTTCTTAAGAAATTCTGCCTGCAGTGCCACGGTCTTCTTAAAAAAGACGGCCTGCTTGGGCTGCAGATGATCCTATCTCCGGATCACCGTTATGACAGTTTCCGCAAGAATGTCGATTGGATCCAGAAGCATATTTTTCCCGGCAGTCTTCTGCCGTCAATGCAGATGATCCAGCAGACGCTTCGCCAGACCGGTACGCTCATGCTTCATGATTATGAGGACATGACTCCCAGTTACGCGCAGACGCTCAACATCTGGCGTGAACGCTTTAACCACAACATAGAAGCTGTACGTTCGCTCGGTTTTGATGATACTTTTATCCGCAAATGGAATTACTATAAATGTTACTGCGAGGCGGCTTTCAGGACACGCAACATCAGCGTCGTGCAGGCGGTCTTCACCAGGCCCAATAACCGCTCTTTATAGTGTTGAATAAAACTTTGTAAGTTAGTGGTAAGCGGTCAGTTCGTATGATATAAAAATGGCAGCCGGATGATGTATCTCCATGCAGCCGGTTCAATTACGGACGGACACAATTACCTATGAGTGAACTACAAAGCAGATTTGATGCGCTTATCGCCCAAAACGGCGCACAGAAAAACCGTGCCTGGGGCGCCCCAACCGACAAGCCTGCCGATAAAAATCCGCTCACAAGCCAAGTCGTCGACATGATTCTCGAGGAGGCCATCAATGAGCGCGCCAGCGACATTCACATCGAGCCGGACTTAAACGGGCTGCGAGTCCGCTACCGTATCGACGGTGAGCTGTATGAGTCGCTGACTCTCGCCGACCCCGACATCTCCGTTATGCAGAGAATCAAAATTATGGCCCAGCTTCCGACCGATACAATGGCCAAACGCAAATCGCTCGACGGCCGTTTCAAGCAGTCCATCGGTCCGGCGAGTTACGATTTTCGTATTTCCACGTTCCCGACCGTCACCGGCGAAAAGATGGCCATCCGTATTTTAAGCGAAAGTGTCGGACAGATGAAGCTCGAAAACATGGGCCTCGACAATTACGATCTCGGGCGTCTGACGCGGCTCATGCATTACAAGCACGGTCTTTTGATTGTGACCGGCCCGACGGGAAGCGGTAAAACATCCACGCTTTATGCGCTACTCAATAAAGTAAATTCACCTAAAATTAATATCATCACGCTCGAAGATCCTGTTGAATACCAGATCGCGGGGCTTAATCAGTGCGACATCAAGACCAAGTCGGATTTTAATTTTGCCGAGGGTCTGAAAGCGGTCCTGCGCCAGGACCCGAATATTGTTCTCGTCGGAGAAATGCGCGACCAGGAAACGGCGGAGATTGCGATGCGGGCATCCATGACGGGGCATTTGGTGCTCAGTTCCCTGCACACCAACAGCGCTATCGGCACAGTGACGCGCCTGATCAACATGGGGCTCGATCCCTACATGGTTTCCTACTCGCTCATTGGCGCGGTCGCCCAACGGCTCGTGAGGATGATATGTGAACAGTGCCGTGCCGCGTATACGCTCACGCCGGAACAGATCGGTCGTTTGAAGCAAATTTACGGCATCAACCCCCATATGCTGGCGGTCAATACCGTCAAGCCGAAGACGGAAAGCGAAGTGACTTACCTGGATTATGCCGAGGAATCGGCGCAGGATCTTAAGATCGTCGTCTATAAAGGGCAGGGTTGCGCGCATTGCCGGGGGACGGGTTACCGCGGACGTACCGGTATATTTGAAATAGTTGTCTTTAACGACGAATTGCGCGATGCGATTGTCCGCCGTGTCTCCAGCGCCGATCTGGCCGCCTTTGCCATCAAGCACGGCACACGGACGCTTGCGAGCGATGCCATCGAGAAGGTCAAAAAAGGCGTCACCACCCTGGAAGAAATCTCTTCAATTCTCCTCGAGCGTTAATCCCATCTGATTTTAATTTGAAAAAAGAGTTATTGCTGGCAGTAACAGGCAACCGTAAGGTCTGTGCTCTGTCCGTCTTCAGTCTGGCCGTTTCTGTAGCAGTTGACGTCGGAGAAGTGGGTCTGTGTGGGGCCGGGCATATTGCCGTTACATCCTAAGCCGCTTGAGCATCCGTGGGTATAGCTGATGATGCCTGTACCGCTCATCGGTCGGTTTTCACCAGAGGCGCAGGCCATGCCTTCAGGAGAGAGGCCGGGGTTTAATCCCACGGAAGCGCATACCGGAGAGCATGAACTCGCCGAGCCTGCGGCCGTGACCCAGCCTTCTTTGGGGGTGCTGCCGGAGCAAAGGCTGACATAACAGTCGGCAACGGTGATACCGGCGCTGAAATCTTCTGTGGTGCTGCCGCGGGCCTTTGAGATCCGCCACATGATTTCGTTACCGTTAAAGAAGCGCCCCTCCAAGCCCATCGGATGATACTTTAGCGATAGAGATTGTTTGTTATTTTTGCCTGAGGAGGCAACCTCGCTCCATATGTCGGCGTTCACGTCGAACACGTGGAGGGTGGCATTATTCAACTGGAAATTGGCTGAAAAATAAGACCCTTCGTTGAGAGGGTTGCATTCCTTGGGGATCACGAATGAACGGATGGCCGGGGCATCGCCCATTAAAACTTCGCCGGGATTTTGTACTTGGAAGTTTTGCGGTACCGGCGGAGTGGCGCATTCGGCGGCTGTGATGTTGACAAAATAACTGTCTTTGTCGCCGGTGGCCTGAGAGACCTTCCATCGGATTTGGTTTTTATTGAAATATGTGCTGTCGCTGCCTAAAGGATAAAGTTTAAACGACTGAAACATATTGTTGTTATCGCCGGAGGTTGTCGGGGTTTCCCATTTGCCGGCGGCGTTGTTCCAAGTCGACAGGGAGGCTTCTCCCAAAATAACGTTAAAGAGTATATAAGAATTTTCATCGAGAACCGGACATGCCGCCGGGATTTTATAAGTATATTCTTCGCCCGACCCCTGGGGCAGTTCTCCTGCCGCAACAATATCGTTAAGCGGCATGGCGTCTTGGTGGCAGGCGACCGGATCACAGCTGAGTCCGTTGGGATTGGGGACATATCCCGTCAGGCAATAGACCTCGCATTTCTCATCAGGCGGCGGTGTCGGGGGATGCCGGCAGGCATCAACACTTTGTCCCAGGATTTTGGTTACAATCCCGACTCCCGAAGGGTCACGGACCCAAGAGCTTTTAGATGATGTTAGGTCCCCATCATCACCGGGACAGATGACGGGTAGGGAAGGATTGACGATCGCCGCAGCTTCGTTGGGAGAATATTCTCCGATACAATGAGGTTGGCAAGAAGGAGTACGATCGACATCCGCGGGTTCCAGGTCTCTCCGGCATTCATATGTGGCTGTATCGTTGCCGCATGTTTTCTGGACGATCCTGGCTCCGATCGGACAATCGGGTTCGGGTCCGCCCGTTCCACAGAAATTGGTATCCTGAAAATCAGTGCAGCAGGTAGGATCTTCCACGCATTCTTGCGCTGGAACACCTTGGGGTAGCATACATCCGGCCGGAGTACAGCTGTGTGTGACAAGTCGCTCTGTGGCTCCGCAAGGTGAGTCGCCGCAACGCCACCCGCTGGCCCCTTGCGAAGTGCATATACAGTCGGGTGTGGGCTGGAGAGACGCCGGTTTAATGGTGTTGGTCGAATCTTCGAGGGTAATTCCCATTTTCTTGACGTCAGAACTGATGCTATGGTGGATCATGGTGCCGATGGCAAAGAGAGCCAAGGCTGCTGCGACAAGAACAATGACAAGCTCTGTCATGGATTGAGCGAGGATTTTCTTCATATTTTAAAGCAACATCTCCGAAGGGGAGATGAGTTGTGAGTTAAACCAAAGTTTGCAAGGTTTATGGGTCTTTAAATAATGCAAAGTTTGGGATCATCCCGGTCTCAACAGGTTTTAGAGCCGTTATGAGATTTGAGTTAAGTATAAATAAAAACCTAAATGAAAACAACATATTTATAGTCTTGTTATCAAACGGCGGGAGCGTCTTTTGAGGCTCGTAAATCGTTGAATATACGGCTTAACCGAGGTAAATTGGGAGAAAAAAGTTATTGAAAATTAATACAAAAGAGGTATACTTAAAAACAGTTCTGGTAGTTTCCCTAAAATCACATCATTTTTGAGGTCAGAATGAAAACCAAGTTCGAAAAAGAAGAGGGCTGGATCAAGGTGCCAGTTGATTTAAAAGTCTATCCATTGCAATCGATTCACTCCGCGGGATATGTCTTTATGGACCGCGCGAACGTGAAGCTGGAAGAAGAAAAAAAAGACTTGGTCGCAGTCTGGCTGAAGCCTAAAAAAGAAAAGCAGGATTTGGAAAGTCTGGCCCTCGAATTCACCGATGAACTGCTTAATTACACCCATTATTTCAGCAGCCTTAAAACAAACGCTGATAATATGAAAGCCCTATTGCAAAGAGCTCTTTTTTCCGCGTCCCCGTCCGTTGTAAAGGAAGCTGAGGAAAAAGAAATTGAAGCTTTGATTCAGGAGCTTGAGAACGAAGAAAAGACTAAGTCCTCAAAAACCAAAGCGTCTCCTAAATCCCAAAAGTAAGGAATTAAAGCAAAGATGACCGGCACCGTCACCACAGAAGCTTCCTTACTCCCGTTTAATTCCGAAAAAATAAACAATAAATATTTAATTTCCAATATGATGGGCTGTTGGGATGCTTTAACGCCCGCCGAATTCCTTGAGCTTAACAGTTTCAAGGTTTTGCGGGGCGGTCCATTATTTAACCGTTTATTGGATCGGGGATTGATTGTCGACACAAATAATCTGCAAAAAGTCATCACCGATTACCGCCGTTTAAACTCCCACCTATTTAATGATACTGGACTTCATATTGCGGTCGTTACCAAAAAATGTAATTTGCGTTGCACCTATTGCCACGCGGAAGGCGGCGGCTCTACCGATGAAATGAGCATAGAAACCGCCGGTCGTGTACTGCAGTATCTTTTCGATGTTCGCAACAATTCAGTCACTTTGGAGTTTCAGGGCGGAGAGGCTTTGCTTAATTGGCCTGTCGTTAAGTTCCTGACGGAGAATGCCAGGAAATTCAATACCCTTGGAAAGAATTTAACCATCGTCATTGTGAGCAATATGATGCTTATGGACGATGAGAAAATGAAATTTCTGGCGGATCATGATGTATTGATCTGCTCCTCATTGGATGGTCCGGAGGATCTGCATGACAAAAACAGGATTAACGTGGCAGGGCGCGGTTCTTATGCCGAGGTGATGAAAAAAGTTGAGCGTTATCAGGGCAAATATGGAAAGAAAGTCCATATGCTGCCGACGATTACAAGGGATTCTCTGGATCAACCGGAACGTATCATCGATGAATATCTGCGGTTGGGTCACGGTGAGATCGCTCTTCGTCCGGTCAACAAAATAGGCTATGCCTGTGATTGTTGGGATAAAATCGGCTACACGGCGGAAGAATTCAATAAGTTTTATGACCGCGCCATGACTTATATCATGAAACTCAACACTTCTGGCACATACATAAGCGAACGCATCGCACGGTTGATATTGACCAAGGCGTTGCGTAAGCAGGATCTTGGTTATGTCAATATGATGAATCCGGTGGGTTTCGGACGGGCGGTCATGACCTACGGAACCGACGGCGGCTGCTATCCGACGGATGAAGCAAGAATGCTCGGTGACGACATTTTTCGTTTAGGTGATATCAACAAGGAAAGTTACAGTGACATGCTCAATAAAGAAAACCTGTTGTTTTTGTTGAGCGCAGGATGTTCCGACCTGTGGAATTACAGGTCCGTTTACAGTCCATGGTTCAGCGTCGATCCGGTTGTCAATTATGCCATGGAGAAAAACATTGTTCTCAAGGGAGACGCGCGCCTGGAGAAAGTCTTGGAGCATCAATTCAGAAGGGTTTTTACTTATCTTTTGGGTAATAAAAAACATGCAGAAGTTTTTGAACGATGGACACAAGGAGTCTCTGATGAAAAAGCAGACAAAAACTAAAAAAGTCGTAAAGAATAACATTCCGCTGAAAAAATCGTTGGGTGAGCTGATGAAAGATGAAGATGGATTTGTCAGCAAAGAAACAATTTTGAAAGTCGGTTTGTCGACGGTTGCGGCGTTGGGCGTCGCGGGTGTTTTATCTGACATTTCTTCCGGGCAGACCCATACTAATGTCGTTACACCTAACGCTCCGGCGGATAACTGCGTCAATCACACCAATGTGACGACGCATGCATCGTATTAAGCATCAATTACTGTGAGATATTTATGCGAAAACAATTCAAAGCATTAACTGCATGTTTAATGCTTTGTTTTTGTTTTTTGACCTCTGCCCGCGCTGAGGAGGCTAAGCCTTCGACCTCAGTTGACTCAAAGGAACCTGCGTCAGCCATGTCGACGCCCATTGAGTATTACATCGAACGTTTATTTTTGAACATTTATGATGCCGCGCAAATTGATTTATCCGCGTGCAAGGAAGATAAATATTGTTTACGGGACGCCAAGAGGGTAAAGTTTTGGAATTGTGTGAGCGGTGTTTGCGACGGTTCGGACAAGAAAATGTTGAATCCCGGCCAGTGTTTCGGCGGGGTTCCAGAGGGAACCTCCAAAGAAGATTGGGATAAGCTCAGCGCGAAACTTTGTGAGTTTGTCGGAGCTACTGATGACAAAGAAGCCCGCAAGGCGCTTATAAATCTCAATCCGGATAAAGACGAAACGTTTTTGGTGGTCAGTAAGGCTCATCTTAAAGCCATCAAAGATTCAGCCAAAGCGTGTGAGGATTACATCAAGGAATATCTCGGCCCATTAAGCGATCGATGGACTGTGAGTTGGTACAGTGCCCTGGCCGGTTGTCGAATTTTATCCCAAGAAAGAAGCAGAGAACAAGAAGAACAGGATTTTTACACTTGGCTCGGAGCTCACCGAAAGTTCAACTGTTACGCATTTAATAATAATGAATTGGGTAATGCCTGTCTCAATATCCTCGCAGCTCCGCCAATCCCGTATGTAACAAATCCGGATCAAAAAGAACCCTTATATATTCAAACGATTGTCGATCACATCGGGTTGAAGATGTATGAAGCGGCCAAAGAGGATTTATCCACCTGTCAGGATGATGAGGGTTGTTTGCAAGGTGCGAAAGAAGTGAAGGCTGTCTTTTGCGTTGCCCAGACGTGTCCGGGCAAAGCGTCTGACAAAAAGCCTGCCAAGTGTTTTGATAATTCCTTCGGCGAATTTTCCGACGGCATGAAAGACGAAATTAATAAATCTTTCTGCCCCGCGATAGAAACGATGGATGACAAAAGTCTGCAGTTGCTCAGACGATATTTTCCTCAAAAGAGTGAGCGGCATCTGGCCGAATTTCAAGCTTATGTGTTGGCAGTGACGGAATCTTCCGAATCCTGCCAGAATTATATTAAACATTTTGTTGGTCCTTTTGGTTCGCAATGGGATTATGAATGGTACCGTGCTTTGTCCGGTTGTCGTATTATTTCCGGTGAAAGTTCGCGGGAGAAAGAAGAAAATGATTTTTACCGGTGGATCGGGACTCGACGGGCGTATAAATGTGATGATATTGTTGATGTTGACGCGAAACAAGGTTGCCAAAAGCGGGATATCACTAAAGATTTCTTTACCAAATAATATGGTTTTAATTTCTTCATGGTTCCTAATGATTCTCCAAAGATTGGAATATACTTCTCCCATTATGAGTGCTTAGGGCATGTCTCTAGAGTTATGGCGGTTGGTGAGGTTTGGAAAAAAAGGTTCCCGAAAGGGAATCTTTTTTTTATTCAGGCGGGGCTTCAACAGTCCAAGACAAAGCTGGACATGATGGGCAATGTCTATCAACTGCCGGGGGCGTATCTGAGCCGTCTAAATTTCAAAGAGCCGGTACGGTTGAACGGTGCCCAGATTGAGGGCCGCAGCAGGTTCTGCGCGGATGTTCTTGTTAAAGAAAAACCGGATGTGTTTATTACCGAGTTATTCCCTTTGGGGAGGGAGGAAAGCCGCTATGAGCTTGCCCCTTCCTTGATTAAGTCATCGCAACAAGGATGTTCCCTTTGGGCTGTCGCCGGATATCCGTTATTAACAGCTTTAAATGACACCTGGCGCAAGAGCATCATAAAACTTTACAAGAGGATCATTATTTTTTCTCCTCCCGAAGAGAAGGAATATATTGCTGATGCTTTTACCCAGAAAGAAGACAGGCAAAAGTATTTGAATTTCTTTGAACAAAACAAAGACAAGATAACTTTTGCGGGTTACCTGCTGCCGAAAGGCGAAGTTATTCACGAGCATAAGGACGAAAATATTTATAAACCTCCGGTTCCGCTGAAAGCATTAAGGATAGCGGTTATCCGCGGCGGCGGGGCCTATTATCCGAAACTGATCACAGAGGCCATACTTGCCAGTGACCTTCTCGGCACGCAATATTATTGGACTGTTATTGCGGGGCCGTCGACAACACCGGAAGAGTGGTATCTATTCTCAACCCTTGTTTATAAGAAAAAGGTTAAGAATTTAGTCATGTATAGATCCGTTGGAGATTACGAACGTTTGATCGAACATAGTGATGTGTGCGTTTCCGTAGCGCCCTACCACACGTCAGCCATGTTGCTCAAGCATAGAAAGAAAGCGGTGGTAGTGCCGTTTCAGGGTTTAGGTGATATGAGCTGTCGTGAACAGCCGGCCCGGGCCGCAATGCTGAAAGATCACATTGGGGCCGAGATTCTGTCCTATGATGAATTGACAGCCGGTACATTAGGTGTGATGATCAACAAAGCGGCTGCGGCTCCAGACAAAGAGCCGAAAGTCCCATCGGAGTGGTTTGACGGGGCGAATGTTCTTGATCAAGCATTCAAAGGGTTTTTCCGTCATTAATTGGATTTTAGCGCCAGGCCCTTTCAATTGTGACGATCACAGGGAGTATTAAGAAGGTTTTAGAGCTGGGAATCATATTCTATCAATTTGGGAATTTGTCATCATGATCACATGTGATTATTTGATACTCGGGGCTGGATTTGCGGGAATAGGCCTTAAATATAAATTATCGGGCAATGCCGTATTAGTCGATCACAATCCTTTTCAATATAAGATCGGCGAATCCCAAACACCTTATCTTGTCAACGCCGACCCCGGCTTGTTCAGCTTGATTCCAAAAATCATGAAGATGAAGAGCTACACCAAAAAGCTGGGGACGATTTTTTGTGATTCCTATCACGGCAAATATGCTTCAAATAATCCCGCCCCCTTAGGGGCTTTATCTGCCTGGCATTGTGAGCGCGAGGAACTTGAGCGGTTGCTTGTCAAAGAGTTGGGCATTGAGATCCGGACGGAAAGTATTGAGGATATTAATCTCTCCAAAAATCTCGTGACGACCGACCGGAATACGTACAGGTTTAAAAAATATCTTCTGGATTGTTCCGGGCCGGCGATGGTCATTGCCAACAAATTAAATCTCGTGTCTCCCCTGGGGCAATTCGAAGGGATGAAGGCGCAATGGGGTTACTGGTCCGTCGACCAAATAAGAGAGGACAGGGATTCATGGGCCAATTGGACTGTTCTTAATAAAATCGGCCCGGACAGCTGGATTTGGCAAATTCCAATTTATAATAGTTCGATATTAAGCATGGGTCTGTTGCATCGGGGAGAACAGTTCTCCGACGAGCATTTTGTTGAGTATGCGCAAAAGCATTCCGCGGCTTGTTATGAGTTAACATCGATCTTTCGAAATCCGGCCAAAGCCCTCAAGCCTTACATGACGAAAATCCATTCCCGGAACCATTATTCGAAGATGAGCCAAAAGTGTGCCGGGAAGAATTGGATCCTTGTGGGGGACGCGTATTGTTTCGCCGACCCGGTTTATTCTGTCGGATCGGGGGTTGCGATGCTTGAGGCCCTGACCATCGCCGACATCCTCAATAAGAATAAAGGCAATTTTGATTATGCGTGGTATGAGAGGAATTGCAGCGCCTTGCTTAAGACCGTCGTCGACGGCATCGATACCTGGTATTCCGGTTCCGCATTTAATAAAAGGATCAACCGGGAAGTCAATAAGACCATTTTGCAGGGGGGATTTGCCAGATATTTTGAACCCTCCCGGATCACGGAACGCGCGAAAAATCTGCAGGTCGAAAACGTCCAGCCTTTTTTACCGTCCATCGACCGGTTTTCCAAAGTTCTGGTGGAATCGGGGATCAAAGTTTATTTCCTCGATAAATCGGCTTTTCAGAAGCAAAAGAATTCATTATCTATCATCCACGGGGAAAAGAATATCCCTGTAAAGAATGCAGCTGTCCGCAACGTCTTTGAAAATCATATTATCGGCAAGAAATTATCATTCGGGGATTTCTACTTAATTGTCGATAAGAATTTGCGCACAATAAAAGAAAAAACACTGTTCTGGAAGCTGATCCGGTTTATCGAGATGATCGGTCTAAACAGACTGGACGCGGAACGTCTCTACTATTTTCATCCCCAGTTATTTGAGAACGCCAAGAGCGGCCTCAAATTGGGATGCCAGAATAATTTTCTGGTCTTAAAGAGTTCGAAATCGGCGGATTTCTTTGAGCGTTTAAAGGGGAGGGTTTTTTCCGGAAAGGACCTTATCCAGTTGGATATCAAGACGTCCAGCCCGGCGGATCGTGTCAAAAAAGATTTGGAGAGGTTTTTGAAAAAATTCGGCCGACTAAATACTTTTGGCCAGAACGTCTGGCTTTCGGGGCAAGATTGAGCGTCGACAAAAGCGGCGGTTAATTATAAAACAGGTTGTTCCATTGGGTCATCAGTCTGATCACGCTCGATAAGAATGGGCTGTAGCTGAGAAGGCACCCGATAAACATCAGCGGGGCAAAAGGAACACGGTCGCGATAATCCTTTAAAAGTGAGATGGATGTATAAAGAGCGGCGGATATAAGGATCGACGTCAGGGTTTTAATCATGGAATGCCCAAATGCTTCGGGATTGAGGGCATGGGGGTAAAACCAGATCCTGACCAAAAGACCAAAAATCAAACCGATCAAAAAAACCAGGCCGTATTTCTTTATATAAATATCAAAATCGTAGTGCGAATTAAAGAACTTAAAGCCTATGAAAATATAAATATAGGCAATGACGAAGATTATATTAACCATATCCGGTATATATTGAGACAGCTGGTGATAAAGCGGAAACATGACCCAGGAAAAAAAGATAATACGTACCGTTCCGCCGAAAAGATTCTTTTTCGTTTGATATAAGGTCTTCAGGATTTTTTTCCGGTCTGTGATTAACGTTTTGAGCAGTTCGGGTAATAAAAGAAGCATCCCTGCGATAAATGAACAGGCAAACAGGCTGATTGTGTTTGAAAAAAAGACCTGATCGTGCTCCCATGAAGGCATAAGAAGAGCCAATAATGTGAATAGCTTGGCATCCCCGCCTCGCCACAGATCAGCTTTGTACATCATAAAACCGATAATGAACGCGATCAGGCCATTTTCGATATGGGGTCTGACCTGATAATGTCTGAAAATGGCGAGATATGTCAGCATCAGGCAGCCAAGAACGGCAAAGATCATTAGGTGGGGGTTAAAGATTTTGCGTTTTCTTATATCGGTATACGTAGTCAAT
Source organism: Candidatus Omnitrophota bacterium (assembly GCA_017987425.1). Classification (GTDB taxonomy): domain Bacteria; phylum Omnitrophota; class Gorgyraeia; order Zapsychrales; family Fredricksoniimonadaceae; genus JAGNTT01. The sequence goes on along the minus strand of JAGNTT010000022.1, from coordinate 1,050 downwards.
GCGCCGAGTAAGATTATCGTGGAGAAGAGAAGAAACCTTGATTCTAAATTTTCCATAGAATATAATTAAGCCCAGACGCCGACATGCCGGTCGAAATCATCAAATAAACGAAAAACGGTCTTGGTTCCGGATTTTCGTAAAAATATAATAGATCATAAAGGAAACTTTGTGAAGATGATTCCCGCTCAGTTTAGAGAAATATTCTTTTTGCTCTTGCGCCTGCGTTCCTCACCTGCGTTTCATGCGTATATACATGCATACCAAGGAATTGCAAAGCCACCTTATGAATCCTTCGAAGTGTCCTGCGAGTTGATTGACGGTGTTAAGACTGACAGAATGCGGATGGCAATTTTGGGGCTCCGCAGGCTGGATGTCAAAAGGTGGATGACTGCCAGTAAAGGGGAAGATCCTTTATTGGAAGGCATCCTATATGAGAACAATACGGAAGCCTGTTTCGGGATCGGGCTGGTCGATTTTTCTCATGGACATGGAATCTCCCGTGCCAAGATTTTCAATGAGTATGGTCAGAGGCCATCTCAATTACAGAAAAGAAAGCACGTCCGAAAGCTGTTCTCCATGCTCAATGTTTACAGTGCGGAGTTCGAAAAAGATTTAGATCGTTTTAAAACAATCAAATTGTCATCGATTGATTGGGATCTTCAAGGGCAGGCCATGATTAAAGTCTATTATGGGCCTTTCACCCCTAAAGCCATGCATAAGAAGTTTCCAGAAATGCTGCACAAAGATAGAAACCTGGATTACCATAATTTAGAGCGGAATGATCTTATGCCCCAGGCATTTGAGATTTGTGCGCGCTATGGCTTTCACAGACCGTCTCTCAAGGTGAACATGAAGTGCCGGCGGGGACGGACAGTCCCGTATCTTAAAATGTTCGATGAGAAACGGGAGGCGTCCAAATTTTTTGCGGATATTTACAGTAAAATTCCGGCCCTGGAGCTGACTTATATTTGCGAAGAATGGGATCCGGTCCGGAAAACCCAGTTTTATTTTGATGTCTTAAAAGCATGAGCGTTTGGTTCGCTGACAATA
>JAGNTT010000152.1 GCA_017987425.1 Candidatus Omnitrophota bacterium | reverse complement strand
CAGCAGTAATGCCAACACGCGTACGGCTCCCAGTTATTTCCTGGGCGATGCGATGGCAGCGTACAAGATCAACAAAGATTTAACGCTGAGACTGAATGTGTATAATTTAGGCGACGCCGAATACATCGGCAGCGTAGGGGGCGGGCACTTCATTCCCGGGGCCGGCCGTTCAGCGACATTGACCACCGAGTTTAAATTCTAAAGGAGAAGTACGTGTTAGTCAGTATTCCGAATGTTTTAACAGCCGAACAGGTCAAACAGGTGAGGCAGATCCTCGAGCAAGCCCAGTGGGTGGATGGTAAAGTGACCGCCGGCCAACAGGCATCGAGGGCCAAGGATAATATGCAGATCCCCGAAGATCACCCGGCCGCGCGCCAGGTGGGGGAAATGATCCTTGCGGCGCTTGGAAAAAATCCGCTGTTTCTTTCGGCGGCGCTGCCGCTGAAAGTTTTACCGCCGTTCTTTAACCGCTACACCGGCGGGCAGGCATTCGGAACCCACGTGGACAACGCGATCCGTCAGGTTCCTGGAACGTCTCACCGCATCCGTACCGATCTTTCCGCGACGCTGTTTTTGGCGGGGCCGGAAGAGTACGACGGCGGCGAGTTGTGCATTGAAGATACGTATGGCGTCAAAAGCGTGAAATTACCGGCCGGTCACATGATTTTGTACCCTTCGACAAGTTTGCATCATGTGACGCCGGTCACGCGCGGCGCCAGAATTTGTTCTTTTTTTTGGATTCAGAGCATGATCCGCGACGACGGACAGCGCTCGATTTTGTTCGATCTGGATTCCGCGATCCAGCGCATCAGCCATGATCATCCGCAGGGTCCTTATGGTGTTCAGTTGACCGGCGTTTATCACAACCTACTTCGCCAATGGGCGGAGATGTAAGGACTGTATGAACCCGCGCAAAGGTATTTTCTGGTTTCATCTGATCTGCGGCATTATCGTGGGCGCTGTTGTCCTGATTATGTCCGTCACGGGGACGATCCTGGCTTTTGAACACCAGATCGTCGAGTACGCGGAACAAAATGTGCGCAAAGTTGCGATTCCTGCGCAAGCCATCAGACTCACGCTGGATGAAATAGTGGCCAAGGCATCGGAAGTCAAACCCGAATCCAAAGTCAGTTCGGTCATGGTCAAATCGGAACCGAACGCTTCAGTCCTCGTCAGTTTTGGTCGTGAAGATGCCTTTTATTTCGATCCCTATACAGGGAAGAAGTTGGGCGGCGATTCCGCGGCCCATAAGTTCATGCACGATGTCGAAGTGTGGCACCGCTGGCTCGGCATGGAGGGCGAGCTTAAGCCCATCGGGCACAATATTAAGGGTGTTTGTACCATCGCGTTCTTTTTCATGATTATTTCCGGAGTTTATCTCTGGTGGCCTAAAAGCTGGAAGTGGCCGGGTATTAAAAGTATAATTGCTTTCAATCCGCGCGCTAAAGGCAAGGCGCGGGATTGGAATTGGCATAATGTTATTGGTTTTTGGGCCGCGCCGTTTCTCATTTTGATCACCGTAACCGGGATCATCATGTCGTACCGCTGGGCGAACGATCTTTTATACCGAATGACAGGCAACGAGCCTCCGGTGGTGCAGACTGCCGAAAAGCCCAAGGAGAAATCCGCAGAAAAATCTGCGGAAATATCCGAACGCGGCGGCCGCGATAAAGATAAGAATGATGATTCGCTCAATGCCAAGGATCCCGAGAGTCCGTCGGCAAGTCTTGATGTTCTTTTGGCGAATGCCGCGCCGCAGATACCCGGCTGGATTTCAATGACCTTCAAGATTTCCGGCGGCGGTTCCGGCCAGCAGGGGCAGGGCGATAAGGGAAAAATAAACGTCACGGTTCAGGAACCCGAGCCCAGGAATTTAAACCCGAGAGCACAGATTACGATGGACCGTTTTACGGGTGAAATCATTAAGGTCGAAACGTTTGCCCAGCAGAATCTCGGGCGCAAACTGCGTATCTGGGCGCGGTATTCTCACACCGGTCAGGCGTTCGGGGTTATCGGTCAATTGATTCTTGCGATCGCTTCCGCTGGTGCCGCGGTCCTTGTTTGGACAGGTTTTGCGCTGGCATGGCGAAGATTTTTTGTGAAATCATAAATTCATATCTTTAATTTTTGTGCGGTAAGAAGGGGAAAACATGTTCGAGTTATTTCACAAGGGCGGGGTCATCATGTGGCCGCTCCTTATATTGTCTATTATTTCATTAACCGTCGTGTTTGAACGCATTATTTTCATCATCCGTGAACGCATGAGCCGCCGGCCGGATGTGCTCGAGGAGCTTTTATCCGATGTGGAAAAAGGAGATATCCCACTGGCGATCAAACATGGGGAAGGCTGTCCGGATTATGTGGTGCGCACGCTGGTTTACGGATTGATGCATCGCGAAAAATCTTTTACGAACGCGCTTTTGCAGGCGGCGAATCTTGAGCTCAGACGATTCAGCCAGGGTTTGACCGTTCTGGATACGGCGATTACGCTGGCACCTCTTCTTGGTTTGCTTGGAACGGTCACCGGTATGATCAATGCCTTCGGTCTTCTGGGGAATGCTGAACTTGAGGCCCCGGCGGCCATCACCGGCGGTATCGCCGAGGCATTGATCGCGACGGCCTTTGGACTGGGGATCGCGGTACTCGCGCTCATTCCGTTTAATTATTTAAATGCACGTCTGGAAGAAGCCCGTCATGATATTGAAGACGCTTCAACGCATCTGGAACTACTTTTACGTAAACCCGACCGGAGAATGACATGAGAATTCCCCAAGTCTATCAGAAAAAAAGAGCCCGTATCGAGATCATTCCGCTGATCGATATTATTTTCTTTCTTCTGGCGACATTTGTCATGGTTTCGTTGTCGATGGTCAAGAATCAGGGAATCACAGTCAATCTACCCGTGGCTGCCACGGGCCAGACGCTCGACCGTACGGTGATCAAGACAGTCACTGTCACTATGACCGGAGACATTCTTCTCGATAAAGATCTCATGGATGTGTCCAAGTTCGTCAGTACGCTCAAAAAGCTTAAAGCCGAAAATAACGAGGTCAAGGTTTTGATCAATGCCGATGATGCCGCGGATTTCGGCGTCATCGTTAAAGTGCTTGATGAGGTGAGAAAGATCGGAATCGGTAAAGTATCTATTCAAACCAAAGGGGCGGACACCAAATAATATGGCAAGCGTAATATCCGTTGAACAGGTTACTCCGGTATTTTATTATAGGCCCATGGTGCGAACTTTTAAGGTCAAGACTGAATGGGTTGTCGGTTTTTTGTGTGCGATCGCTTTTCATGTGGCTTTGGTGGTTGTCAGCAGCGTCGCATTGGTCAAACCGGTCGAATTTGCGGTTGAACAGGGTTTTGCCGGTATGGAACTTCAGCTGGTAGCCGGTGTTGAAGAACCCATCACACAACCGCAGCCCGCGCCTGTTTCCGACCCGGTCGAGAAATTTGAACCGGTTCCGCAGGAATTGATTCAGGATCAGGAAGACATCATTCCCATTCCGCAGGAAATCAAACAGCCCGAGCAGCTGACCGTCAATGAACCGGAGAAAATGATCGCCCGGGAATTCAAGCCGGAACCTATACCCACCAAGCCCATTGAAAAAGTTGTTCCGCTTCAACCTGTTGAGACCGTCAAAGGCAACAGTGATATGAACGCAACCATGACAGGAAGCGGGGCATTGGTGGAGATGAAGCCTGAGTATTTAAGTAATCCGGCGCCTAAATATCCCTTGGAAGCCAAACGTAAAGGATGGGCGGGGACAGTTCTTCTGCGCGTATCCATCGGCAAGGGTGGAGATCCATTCAAAATCGAAGTAAAAAATTCATCCGGTTATGATGTTTTGGATGAGTCGGCGGTTGCGACAGTCAGAAAATGGAAATTCCGTCCCAAATATGTGGGAGATATGCCGATCGATGCAGCCGCTCTCGTCCCCGTAAAATTCAATCTTGAAAACGCAGACTAGGCGGCGATTTCCGACGCATTTTGAAAAATGCCGTTTACTTTAAAGAAGCGGCATAGTAGAATTAAGCCAAATTAAGGCGGATTTCAGTGAGTCCGTAAAATAACATGCAGACAATCGCCGTCATCCTTATCATCTCACTCAGTGTTGTGTATCTGGCCGTTCTTTTCATTCGGTCTCTGCGTAAACATACCAATTCCAAATCCCACTGTTCAGGGTGCTCCAAAGATTAATTATGACCTCGACATCATGGCTGACAAATCTTCTGGGCCTTGGTAAAAAAGATTTGCCTAAAGGCGAGTTCAGGCTAAGTGATGTCCCCGTCGGCCATAGAACCAAAATTGTCCGGGTTACCGGTGACGAAAGTGTGGCCCAGCGCCTGCGCGAAATGGGCTTCCGGGAATCTTCCGTCATCGACAAGGTTGCGGACAGCGGCGCCATCATCTGCAAGGTTGCTGACGCGCGCGTGGCCATAAGCAAAAAGCTCGCCCAGAATATTTTTGTCCGAGACCTTGGAAAGGCCGGTCGTTCTCTTTCTGAAGAGCTTGTGCTTTTGAGCGAAATGTCTTTAGGTCAAAAGGGGATCATCCGTGATTTTACGGCTGATAATGACGATTATGAGCGCATCGTTGAAATGGGTGTGACTCCCGGCGAGCAGGTCGAAATTATTCGTTATGCTCCAATGGGTGATCCGATTGAAATCCGCGTGCGCGGATATCTGCTGTCGCTACGTAAAGCTGAAGCCGAGAGAATAAAAGTTGCTCTGATCATTTAAACTATGCCTGCTTCCGAAAATCCATCCCTAGAACAATCTTCCGCTATCAAAACCGTGGCGCTAGCCGGTAATCCCAATTCCGGAAAGACC
>JAGNTT010000151.1 GCA_017987425.1 Candidatus Omnitrophota bacterium | reverse complement strand
CGTGTTGCCAAAGACGGCAAGCCGGTTCGTTTGTTTCCGCAGGCGTATCAAAAGCGTTCCCAGGACCTCGAGAAATTATTCTGTCCTACAGGCGCAATTTGGATCGCAGACGCCGCTGCGCTCAAAACAGAACAAACATTTTACGGGAAAAATTATTCTGTTTTTATTATGGATTGGCGTCATGCGGTTGATATCGACGATGAGGATGATTTTGAAATGGCAAAAGTCGTGCTTGCGATAACATCTGATAACAGAACAAAAAACTGATTTATGGATAATAGTAACATAAAGTTATTCTGCGTCGATTTATTGTGCTGGAGCTCGGCATTTAAGGCCGTGATGCTGGCCAGGCACATCCGTCCGGGTAAAATTTATTACATCAATGTTTCCCGTTTTTTTACTCCCTTTATTCCTTTCTTAGAAAAGACGATTAAAACTCCTCTTGTTCAGATCAGTGATATTGTCGCCAGTGAAGAAAAGCTGGAGGGTGTTTCTCTTTACGAGACTACTCATGCACGGCTTGAGGATGTCTTGAATGCCTGGCTTGGGGATGAAGCCATGCTTAAGTCCAACGCCGTTTTTTGCGCGGACAACGGCATTCATCCTGATAAATTTGCCATGCATTTAAGAGAAGCTGCCATTCCGCATTTGTACCGTCCCATCGAGATGAGTGTTCTGGCTGAATATCTGGGGGGCAAAGACGGGGCCGCTTTTATCATGCGCCGGACGCCGTTCTCCAATTTGCTTGGACGATGTTTTGAAAAGGTTGTTTTTTACCGGACGATGTTTGCCCATGCCTTACCTATCGAAAACAGATCCGACTTCTTCTATGACGGCTATTTCAACAGGTATTATTTTGCTGGACGTCTTAGAATTATCGGGAGATTTTTGTACCGGTGGTTTAATGATCTGGCGGCCAGCATCATGTCTCGTCCAGAAAGAGGGGACAAGAATCCGGCTGAGACCAAGATCGGTGTTGAGTTGACCCAGTCCCGCGTCCGTCTGGATGAAATCAACGATATTTCCTGGATCGAGGGTTCAGGGATACCCGCAGATCAAATCTGCGGATTGGAAATGGAACGTTTCGACGCGGAATCCGTCAAAGCCCTTAAGGGTTTTAATATACCCCGTATCAGGCTGAACGTTTTACCGTGGAAGCCGAAGGAAGATGGTGTCAAGACGGTCAGTGTGGCCCTGCGCTACAGTGTGAGCACATTCCTGATGGTTTTGGGCCTCGTAAAATGTTTGATGTTCTGGAATGAAGGGACATGGCTGCGTTTTCAAGCGGTGCGGTATATCTACCGCAGCCTTTATTGGATGTCCGTTTATGAACAGTTAGGCATTAAAGTTTTGTGGACGATGTACGACGTCGATGAAGATAAACTTGTCAAAGGACAGGCGATTGAATGGCTGGGCGGTCTTTATACCGGCGGGCACTGGAGTAACTATCCCATGTACAGGGTCGACAATCAAAAATGTTATGACGTCCTTTTTACGTGGGGAGAGCATTTCGTCCGTAATAATTTCAACAGATATGCGTTTATGGCGATCTTTTTTACCGGATATCCATGTGATTATTATTTCAAGTCCCATCGTGACAGGGCCAAAGCTATCCGCAGACGTTACGAAGGCAAATTCATTCTTTCCTATCAGGATAACGTGATGGCCAATGATCTCCCATATAGTAAGAATATGCAGATTGATATTCATAAAGTTTTGATTTCGCTTTTACGGAAGTTCGAAAATGTCGTTGTGCTGTTAAAACCGAAGCGTAAGGTTTTACTGGATGAAGTTATGAAGGAACTTCCGGAACTCAAAGAACTTATTGAGCAGGGAAGAATCGAAGTGTTTTTGGGGGAAACGCTTCGTACAAAAGCAGTCCCATCGGAGATCGGAATGGCAAGCGACCTGGTGATAGGACTGGGAGTCAGTACAGCGGCGGCAGAAGCTTTTTTTGCCGGAACTGTCGCTTTTCACGCTGATCTCACATGCTTCGAACGTAACGAATTTGCCAATCGCGGCGACGGAATTGTTGTGTTTCGTGATCTGTTTAATCTTGAAAAAGCCGTCATCCAGCGTATTACCGGAACCAATAAATGGCGGTACGAAGATTACAAGGGCCATTACGTCGGATTGGACCCTTTTATGGATGAATCTTCCTCAAAACGGATGGGATATTTGATTAAACGCATGCGCGAATATCTGGCGCAGGGCGTTTCGCGGGAAGATCTTCTGCCTAAACTCAGCCGTGATTACGACACATATCTTGTGTCCCTGGCCAATTGGCAGAAGATGAGCTGGAATTAGATATGTCAAAAGAACAGGTAAAACACTGGATTAAACGCGGCGGGTTCTGGACGATCCCCAATGAGCGAACATTTCTTTATCGTGTGTTATCGGACTTTGCCCTGACCCAGAAGGACCTTAAGATTCTCGACGTCGGCGCCGGTGTCTGTCAGTACAAAAGTCTGGTGGCCGCAAATAACCGTTATGAATCCTGCGATCTGGAGAACGGTTTTCATCTCAATCAAAAACATGATTTCCTGGCGAGCGCTTATGACATTCCCAGAGAAGACCGGTATTACGACGGAGTGCTGATGCTGCAGGTGCTTGAGCATCTCGAATTTCCTTTGAAAGGTCTGGGCGAGGTCAACCGCATTCTAAAAGATAACGGGTTTTTATTTCTTTCCGTTCCGCAGGCGGCCGGTGATCATTTTGAACCGTATCACTTTTTTAACTACACGCAATTCGGTCTTCAATCGGTCTTTAGTCAGTCCGGTTTTAAAATTGAAAAACATCATCGGCTGGCCGGAATTTTCACGTACACTGGTAACAGGATTGAGAAATTAGGAAGCATCACATACGGTCAGTATAAGAAAATGAATATCGTTGCCGGTTTCCTGGGTTGGATTTTTTCCGTCCTATGCTGGTGGCTGGGATGGCTTATTTCACGGTTTGATTTTCTGGACCGCGAGAAGAAATACTGCGTCGGGCATATTGTTATCGCCCGTAAGGAAAGGCATTTGTCCAAATAACATATGAGCGAACATCAAAAAACAGTGGTGATTTTAGGCGCGGGGCCGGCGGGCCTTGCGGCCGCTTATACCGCCCAGAAGGCGGGACACAAGGTCATCGTCATCGAGAAGAGCGACATCGCCGGCGGAAAAGGCGGCAGCCGTCAGTGGAAGGATTTCATCGTCGACTTCGGACCGCACGCCTATCACGCGATGACCAAAGAGATCACGGATTTGATCGAAGAGCATGGCGGCGGTGAGTTGATGGATCTTAAAATTCATCAGCGCCTTTACATTACGGATAAGCCCATGAGCTATCCGTTTAATCTTAAAGAAGCGGCCACCAAATTCAGCCCCTGGCTTAATTTTCGAATTCTCTGGGATTACGGATGGGTGAAGGTTAAATCCATGTTTGTCCGTCTGCCGCAGAATTCATTCAAACAATACGGCATTGCCAATTTCGGCCGCACGCTTTACGACATTTGTTTCGGTCTTTACTCTGAACGCGTCTGGAGCTGTTCGGCGGACAAGCTTTCCGTCGAGTTTGCCAAACGCAAACTGCCGAACGTTTCGCTCGGTGCTTTTATATTCCAGCTTTTCCGAAAGAAGAAGGAAAACGTAAAATCTTATCTGTACATCCGCCGTTACATGTACCATAAGCGGGGTATCGGCAAAGTCTATCAGAATATCGCGGATGGAATTGCTTCGCGCGGCGGGCAGATCATTTACAGCGCCAAACTTAAAAAGCTGGAGCATTCGAACGGCCGCGTAACTAAAGTTGTTCTGGATGTTCCTTATCATATGGACATTTATCCCGACTGGGTTGTCTCAACGATTCCCTTCGATGATCTTTTGGATTATTGTTCACCGTCGATTGATTCTCTCAAGGGAATCGGAGAGCATTTGTCGTTCCGTCACGGCGTTATCGTGAACGCGGTCATCAACCGGCCCAAATTTGATGATCCGCACTGGATGTATCTGGTCAACAAGAGGTTCTATTTCAACCGCGTCAGTGAACCCAAGAATTTTACACCGCTGTCCGCTCCCGCCGATAAGACTCTGCTGATGCTTGAAAAGATCTGCGCGGCGGACGATCCGGTATGGGATTGGGGTCCGGAAGACTGGCGTTCCAAGGTGGAGGCGGATCTCGGATTTTTCGGCATCAAGCCCGACGAGATCGGTGAGATCTTCATAACCAAGATGGAAAAGGCGTTTCCGTTCTATCTGGTGGGATATGAATCAAAGAAGGCCCAGCTGCTTCAAGAGATGAAATCGCTGACGAATCTTGTCACGACAGGCCGCTACGGACTGTATCTCGACATCAATATGCACGATGCCATGATTTTGGGATTTGAAGGATTTAAGTACCTGGCCGCGGGAAATCTTGAGGAATTCTATAACTCTCATGAAGATATTCCGCTTAAGAAAAGGCAAAACGCCTAACTAAGGACAAGTCATGCACTACACAGTTCGCGATACCTGCCGTATTTGTTCCTCGAAAGACATGGTGAAGTTTCTTGATTTCGGCCAAATGCCGCTGGCGGGAGGATTCATCAAGTCCGAGCAAATCCCCGATGAAAAACTCTATCCGCTTACAGTTGCCTTTTGCCGCCAGTGTAAGGAAGTCCAGCTGATGGAGACTGTTCCCGCCGAGGTTCTTTTTAAGGATTACCGGTATACATCGTCGACGACACTTACGCTTTCGCAGCATTTTGCGGCGCATGCCAAGGGATTGGTGGAAAGATTCCTGACCAAGGAAGACCTGGTCGTTGAATTTGGGTGCAACGACGGGGTTCTTTTAAAGCCTCTGACTGATCTGG
>JAGNTT010000150.1 GCA_017987425.1 Candidatus Omnitrophota bacterium | reverse complement strand
ATCATCATGGTCGACTGCGCGTTTACGTTTATCTTTTATTTTCTATTCAAAAGCTAATATGATTGAGATCAGAAATCTCTATAAATCATTTAACGGCAAACAGATTTTAAACGGCATGAACCTGACCGTCCGCCGCGGCGAGACCAAGGTCATCATCGGCCGTTCGGGCGTCGGTAAAAGTGTTCTTTTAAAAAATATTGTCGGTCTGATCCGACCGGACGCGGGTTCCATCAAGGTCAACGGCGTCGAGGTGACGAATCTTGAGGAACGCGAGTATAACAAAATCCGCATGGAGATCGGCCTTGTGTTTCAGGGCGGGGCGCTGTTCGATTCGATGACTGTCGGTGAAAACGTGGCTTTCGTGCTCAACGAATTTATGGACCTTGATAAAAAGACCATCGATGACCGCGTGGCGGACGCGCTCGCGCTGGTCGGTCTTAAAGATGTGCAGGATCTGATGCCGGGCCAGTTAAGCGGAGGGATGCGCAAGCGCGTGAGCCTTGCGCGCGTCCTGTGCATGGAACCGCAGATCATTTTATACGATGAGCCGACCAGTGAAGTCGATCCGATCACGGCCGCGGCCGTCAACAACCTCATCATTGAAATGCGCGACAAATTGAAGGTGACTTCCATTGTCGTCACGCACGACATGAACATGGCTTATAAGGTGGCGGATTCGATCGCGATGTTTTATCACGGCCAGGTCATTGCCGACGGGTCGGTCGATGAGATCCGTCATTCCAAACATCCGGTCGTCCATCAGTTCATTCATGGTGAAGCGCAAGGGCCTATTACCGATGATGAAAGTTTGGTTTTCGGACATATCATTCAAAAAAATAATTCATAAATTAAGGAGAACTCGATAATGCCAAAGGAAACCAATCTGGAAATAAAAGTAGGGGCGTTTGTCCTTATTGCGATTGGATGTCTGACGGTAGCCATATTGTCCATCGGCAATTTTTCGTTTTTTGAAAGAGGCCAGAAGTTCAGCGTTATTTTCGGTTTTGCCAACGGTCTTAAAAAGGCGGCTCCGGTTCGTTTGGCCGGGGTCGAAGCCGGCATTGTTAGAAATATTGATATTCTCACCGAAGGGTCCGCCATGAAGGTCAAAGTGGACCTTTTGTTGGATGAGGGAATCCGGATTCCGGTCGACTCTCCCATATCCATCAACCAGCTCGGACTTTTGGGCGAGAAATATGTCGAGATTACTCCCGGGGTTTCTCAGCAGGTGATCCAGTCAGGCGGTAGCGTCCAGGGCGTTGATCCTGTCCCGATCGACCGCATTACTCAAAGAATCGACGGTATGACGGCCAATCTTGAAAAAACTATGGAAGGCATCAACAAGGGACTTTTGAAAGAAGAAAATACTCAGGCGGTCGGCGACATTCTGGCGGGTATACGCAGTATCGTCAACGAAGTTCAGCAGGGCAAGGGCACGCTAGGTATGCTTTTATTCAATTCAAACATTTATAAAAATCTCGATGAGCTTTCGGCGGACTTGAAAGTCAATCCGTGGAAGCTGCTCTACCGCCCAAAGCCGGTGAAGAAATAATTCATAGGAGAGTTTATGAAGTGCGGAGTTCATTCAGACAGAGAAGCCATTGGAACTTGTGTTGAATGCGGCATTGCGTTCTGCGAAGAATGCAAAGTTGTCATCAACGATAAAAATGTCTGTAAAAAATGCGTGGATGCGGTCATCAAAAAAGGCCAGCGCAATCCGGTGGTTGCCGCGCTTTTAAGTTTTATTTTTCCAGGTGCCGGTCAGGTTTATAACGGTCAGATCGGTAAAGCAGCGATTGTTTTTTTCACGTGGTGGCTGTTCATCCCGTGGATCTACGGGATTGTTGACGCCTATTTAGTGGCGCAGAAAATTACAAAAGGCCAGATTACAACCAAGTCCACTTCGGTCGGCTGTCTGGTCGTTTTAATCGCGTTCTTTGTTGTGCTGGTGCCCGGCTGTGCTCTCCTCTCGGCAATTGCTATCCCTAACCTTTTAAGGGCAAAGATGGCAGCCAACGACGCCTTGGCAAAAGCCACCTTGCGGTCGTTATCGACCGCTTCCGAAAGCTTCGCGACAGAGAATAACGGCAGATATCCTAGTGCTATTTCTGAACTGGTGTATGCCACTCCGCCCTATTTAACGCGAGAATATTGCAATGAGACTATTTCCGGATATTCATTCAGATGTGCGTTTTCACCGGATGGTTATCAATTTACCGCTAACCCCGAAACTGAGGGCACAACGGGGACCCAAACCTATTCGGTTATAACAGGCGGCGTTTTGACGCCTTAAAAGTTTATGAAAACTAAAACTTTATTCGTTTGTCAAAGCTGCGGCGCGCAGTCCCCGCGTTGGGTGGGGCGGTGCCAGGAGTGCGAAAGCTGGAATTCCTACGTCGAGGAAAGTGTGGCTGTTTCCTCCTCTGCGGCGGCTGCTTTGAAAAATCCCATCCGTCACAATGAGACGCCGGTGCTGCTTCATTCGGTCACAGCGGATAATGAAAAGCGTCTGGTGACAGAGATTTTTGAGTTCGACCGCGTCATGGGCGGCGGGATCGTGCCCGGTTCCGTGACGCTTATCGGCGGTGATCCGGGCATCGGCAAATCAACGCTCTCCATGCAGATCTGTTGTTCACTGGCGGAGTCCGGACAGCGCGTGCTGTATGTGAGCGGCGAGGAATCGATCAAGCAGACGAAGATGCGCGCGGACCGCATCACCAAGAAAGAATCGGACGCGCTTTTTATCGTCAACCAGATCGATGTGAATATGATCATCGATCATATCAATACATTGAATCCGGGCGTCGTTATTATCGATTCGATCCAGGTCGTCAATTTGCCCGGAGTAGTTTCAAGCCCGGGAAGCGTCAGCCAAGTGAGAGAATCGGCCTCTATTTTGACGCAGGTGGCCAAGGCGCGCGGGGTGGCTTTATTTCTGATCGGGCATGTGACCAAAGAAGGAACGCTCGCCGGGCCGCGCGTGCTTGAGCATATCGTGGACACGGTTTTATATTTTGAAGGTGAACGTTATTCGACTTACCGGATTTTGCGCACGATCAAAAACCGTTTCGGTTCGACCAACGAGATCGGCGTTTTTGAGATGACTTCAGCCGGGCTTTCGGAAGTCACCAATCCGTCGGAAATGTTTCTGGCCGAGCGTCCCATGAACGCCTCCGGGTCGGTGGTTGTTCCCATCATCGAGGGGACAAGACCTTTTCTCGTCGAGATACAGGGGCTGGTCAGCCGTTCGGCGTTCGGCATGGTGCGTCACAAGGCGCAGGGGTTTGATGCGAACCGTCTGGCGCTTCTGGTGGCGGTGCTCGAAAAAAGACTTGGGCTTAATCTAGAGGACAAAGACGTTTTTCTCAATGTCGTCGGCGGAGTCAAGGCCATTGATCCGGCGGCGGACTTGCCGGTTGTGATCGCGGTCGCTTCCGCGCTTCTGGACAAGGCGGTCGCCTTTGACACGGTCATTTTTGGGGAAGTGGGATTATCATCCGAGGTGCGCAGTGTGAGCCAGGTGGTTTCCCGTATAAATGAAGCCGAAAGGCTTGGTTTTAAACGTTGTATTTTGCCCAAGAACAACTTGAAGTCCAAAGACATCAAGACTAAAACGCTGGAACTGATTGCCGTCACCAATGTGCGTGAGGCATTGGATGCGTTATAAAAAATGTAGGGGCGGGCGCCTCCGCCCGCCCTTATTTCGGGCAGGCACAGGGGCCTGCCCCTACATGCAATAAGGAGATCAAATGACGTTATTATTCATTCGTGTATTCTTTACTATTTTGTGTATCGTCGTCGGATATCAGGTGGGGGAAATCATCCAGGATTCGTTCATGGGTATTGTATTCGGCCTGCTAGTGGCCGCTTTCTTGATTGCCGTCGAGTCCACGTTCCGCAAGGTTTCGGTGCGCGGGCTTTCGAGTATGGTCTTCGGTCTCGTTCTGGGCGTTATCATGGCCAAGGTGATTTCGGACATTTTATCGCTTCTGCCGTTGGGGGATGTGTTTCTCCCGATCGCCCGAGTCATCCTGACGGTTTCGTTCTCATATCTGGGCGCGGTCATGGCGCTGCGCGGCAAAGACGAATTTAATATCATCATTCCTTATGTCCGTTTCCGCCGTCAGGACTTAAAGGAAGGGATCATTGTTTTGGATACAAGCGCCATCATCGACGGGCGGATCGTTGATATCCATAAAAGCGGTTTTTTGGCCGGACGTCTGGTTGCTCCGCGTTTTGTCCTGCATGAATTACAGCGATTGGCGGACTCCGCGGATGATATAAAACGTGAACGCGGTCGCCGCGGGCTGGAAATTCTGCGCGCCATGCAGAAGGATTCAACCGTCGACATCCGTGTCCATGAAGATGAAATGACCGGGCAAGATCCTGTGGACGTCAAACTGGTCAGGCTCGCCAAAATCTTAGACGGCCGTTTGTGCACGACGGATTTCAATCTGAGCCGTATGGCCAACATCCAGGACGTAGGGATTTTGAACATTCATGATCTCGTCAACGCCGTCAAAGCCGTGGTGTTTCCCGGTGAGGAACTTGAGATCCGTCTGCTAAAAGAAGGCAAAGAGCAAAATCAGGCCGTGGGGTATCTTGAGGACGGCACAATGGTGGTTGTCGGAGAAGGCAAAAAACATATCGGTCAGTTGTCGAAAGTCTATGTCACCTCAGTCCTGCAGACGCAGGCGGGAAGAATGATCTTCGCAAAGCTGGCGGAACATTAAAGATGAAAGTCCAGGTTGTTCTAGTGGCGGCGGGATAGGGAACGCGGCTCAAAGCCGCCAAACCCAAAGCGCTTGCTCTTTTAAAAGGCAAACCGCTCGTCTAGTATTCGC
>JAGNTT010000149.1 GCA_017987425.1 Candidatus Omnitrophota bacterium | reverse complement strand
GTACGGCATTGTCCTTGATCCATTGCGGGGTTTCATCCGGATAAACCGGAAGCACCCTGCCTCCGATGCCGTCACAGTCATGCCGGTTTAATGCATTGTGCACCTTCTGAAGCCATAACGGTTCGGCGGTAATATCATCATCGGTAAAAGCGATGATGTTTCCTTTGGCCTGTTTTAACCCGTGATTCAGGGCAAACGATTTGCCTCTTTGAGCTTCGATGAAATATCTCGCCCGCCCGTTAAATAGCGGCGATACTTGGTCGAAGGCCGGTTTCATGACACCAGCGGCCGTATTATCGACGACGATCACCTCATAATCGAATTGCCCGCCGGTTTCCTGCTCAGAAAGTGTTTTGAGCGCGGTCTTGAGCAAATCGGGACGGTTGCAGGTGCATACGATTACAGAAATCAGGTAACTCATAAGATCGTTTGCGTCCCCGGATTAATTGGCCGCTGGGGTATTCCCAAAATTTCCAGACCGTTACGGACATTGCGGTGGATTTCAAAATTGTCGCAGACATAATTGACGGCATTGATGGCAATTTTCCGGCGGACTTCCAGGCGAAGTCCCAGCACTTTCTGCAGGCCTCCCAATACGCCTGCCACGCTTTTTTCTACCAGGAACCCGTTAACACCCTCCTGTATGACCTCGGTCGTGCCGGTGCATTTGGTCACGACACAAACAAGACCGCTTGCCAGAGCTTCCAGGAACGCCAGACTCAATCCTTCGTTGTCGCTGGATAACACATAAATGTCGCTCATCTGATAAAGTTCTTGGACATTCGAGACATGGCCAAGAAATTTGATTTTGCTATTCTCTGTCTTGGCTGCGGCCAGATTTTTTAACCGTTCTTCGTAGGGACCGGTTCCCGCAATGATGAGATGATAGTCGGATCTCCCTCGGGCCAAGACATCAAACGCGTCGATAGCCCGGTCGATGCATTTTTCCTGTGACAGACGCGCGGCCAGAATGATGACCGTGTCCTGGTTCCCGATCCCCATACTTTGTCTTAGTCTTTCTCTGGTATCCGCCGAGGGACGAAACCGCGCAACGTCGACCCCATGATAAAGCACTTCGACTTTCGCCGGCGGATAGCGCCACAAATCGATCATACGCTGCCTGATCTCGGCACTCACAACATAAATTTTTTTGCAGAACTTCGCCCTCAGCGGTGTCAGATAGCGTTCAGCGTACCACCAGAGCCCGACGCCGGGAATGAAACCCAGAAATTTTTTGCTGCTTTTCTGGGACGGCTGCGGCGCGCCCAGATTTTCATGCATGTACACATTTCCGTTGGTTGCATCCGATGCGGCCATAACATGTGAAAGATCGAAATCGGTGAAACTGCCCTGAAAAAAAATGACCTGACTCGGCTTTAACCCATAGAGAAGATTGAGCGTCTTGGCAAAACGGTCCCAAAATCCGTCGACATAACGGAAATTTTTTCTGAAGGGGAATTCCACGACCTTAACAGGAAGGTTTTTAGCCGCTATGTATTTGCTGTAGATCTCCCCTCCGCCCGTCGAGACGACCAGCGTGGCGCGGCATTTGGAATAATCAATGCGCTCAAACCATTCCAACATCAATTTTTCAAGACCGCCCCAGACAATCACCGGAGGCATCAGACGAAAGAAAACAATATGCTTTTGATCGGATTGCGTCATGTCTTAAACGTTTACCTGTTTATCAAAGATTTCTTTATAGCGTTCGATCATGGTCCGCATTAAAAAACGAGGATCCAGTGTCGCTTTAGTGGCAGCAGAGAGCTTTCCATACGCCTCTTTGTCTGATGCAAGACGTATGGCCTTCTCTGCAAAGATGTCGGATGTTTTTTCATCAAGAGCAATGACATAACCGTTGAGATCATCGCAGATCAATTCACGGATAGCCCCGACGTTTGTGCTCAAAACAGGAACATTCAAATTAAGCGCCTCCTGAATGACCAGGGGTATTCCTTCGTGCCGGGAAACGACACAAAGCAAGAATGTATTCGCTAATAGAGGGGTCACATCCGCGATCATCCCCGTCAGGACAAAACGGTCTTCCAGCTGATACTCGGAGATACGCGTCCGGACTTTGGACATGTACGGACCGCTCCCGGCCATCACGAATTTCCAGGAAATTTGCGGCGCTTTGATCACCAGGGTCCGCGCGATATCAATAAATAGAAAGGGTTTTTTCTCAAGCGCCACTCTTCCAATAAAAGAAATGACCACGTCATCGCCTGAAACCCTGTGCTCCCGGCGGAAAATTTCCCCGGATTCCGTTGCGTTCCGAAAGTCCGCCTGAGGTGTTCCGTTATGAACAATTTCAATTTTAGAGACGTAATCAGCGGAAATTCCATTACGACGATAAACTTCTTTCATATATTCTTTGAGATGATGACTGATGCAGACCCTCTGGTCAACATACTGGGCCGCCCAGGCGTACTTCTCTATCGCCCCGCCGACATCTTCCAAATGCAGTATGTCGATTACCCTAAGGCCGGGAAAATCGGTCTTTAACTTGGGAAGGCAGCGATATCCCGCGCGGGAATTCGTATTTAAAATAATTTTGACGTTCAGCCTACGGATTAACTCCGAGATATACCGTTCATACAACGAATCTTCGGAAAATTGTTTAAGCAGAACGACATTATTAAAAGATGCCATGAATTTCCTGCACCATTCGTTGTTCTCTTTTTTATCGCAGATCAGATGAAAATCATAACCGTGGGAACTTAAACCGTTGACCACGTCCCAAATGACTTTTTCCGATCCTCCGACAACCATCTCAGGAATGATGCAAAGAACGTTGACACGCCCTGTGCTGGCTTTTTTCAAAGAAGCCATGGCCTTATTAAAGGCTTTATCAGCCGCGTGTTTTCGTGCGGGAATCAAAACAGGTTTGATCAAAACATTCAGTATCATCCTCAAAGAAAGAAGTCCGACAAGTACTAGATAATAAAAACCGAATACAAATGAAATTCCAAAGACCTTGTCAATGACCTGCTTGAATGCCTCAAACTGCTTGTCCTTCCCTTCAATATGGGTTCGGACATCCACTGAGAACTGCCGGATCGTTTCCAAAAATTCACCAACCGATAAATATCCGTGCCAGTAACGGAGAATATCGCGCATCATAACGATGGGATAACGCCGCGTGCTCGTCAACGACTGAACATGGTCGCCATAAATGTATAGCGGTTTGGCATAATGGCGCACATGGAAACGTTTGGCGATGCGGATCCAATAATCGTAATCCTCCACCCATTCAAAACGCGGATCATAATTCCCCACAGTTTTATACACTTCGCGTGTGTATAGATAGCAGGCGCCGACATTGTTTTCCTTTTCCAGATTCAGGTCGGAAAATTTTCTAGTCTCCTCCGCCCCGGTCTCGAAATAACGGACGATCATATCTGCATAAACAAAGCCTATTCCGGGATTGTTCTTCAGATAGACATACATTTCTTCAATCGCATTGGGAAGAAATTCGTTATCATCCGAAGTCCAGGTCATAAACTCGCCTGTTGCGGCGGCAAAACCGATATTCAAAGACCTGGGAAGTCTTTGGTTGGTTTTATTACGGATATATTTGATGCGCGGGTCGGTAAATGACTGGATGACCTCGGCCGTATTGTCTTTGGAGCAGTCATCCACAATCACAAGTTCGATGTTTTGATAGGTCTGGTTAAGACAGCTCTCGATCGACTGGCGCAGATACTTGCTTGCCCCGTTGTACGTCGGCAGAATAATGCTGATTTTGGGCGTTGAGGTTGTCATTAGACAGTCGAACGGTTTATATCCGTACGTCCTTTAACCATTTTTTATTGGCCAGATACCATTGGACCGAAAGTTTAATCCCTTCATCCAGAGAAACTTTCGGCTGCCAGCCGATTAATTTCTTGGCCCTGGAAATGTCCGCCCAGGTGGATTGCATGTCTGCTTTTGGAAAAGGCAATGTTTGCACGCGGGATTTCTTCCCCAGATATTTTTCGATAAGACCGACGACATGGTTCATGGTGTACGGCTTGTTGCCGCCGCCTAAATTGATGATCTCAAAACCGACGTTCTTGATCGCTTTAACGGTCCCTGCGGCAATATCATCCACGTAGGTGAAATCGCGGCTCTGAAGTCCGTCGCCGGTCATTTTGAGCAATGATCCTTCATCGATCCATTTAATAAAACGGAAGATGCTCATGTCCGGACGTCCGGCGGGACCGTAGACGGTAAAATATCGGAGAATTGTTATATCAATGCCGTAATGGTAATGATAGGTGTAACAGGTGACCTCAGCGGCTTTCTTGCTGGCGGCATATGGTGAAATCGGCGAATTGACCGGAAGACTTTCCGAAAAAGGCATCTTCTGCCCCGCATACAACGACGATGTGGAAGCCAGAACAAATTTCTTAATCCCCTTACGATGACAATGCTCCAGAAGATTTAATGTTCCGTTAGCGTTTGTCGTCATATAGACAAAAGGATTTTCTAAACTGTAACGCACACCCGCTCGGGCTGCCAAATTGACCACCGCATCGAATTTGGTCTTGTTGAAAATCTTTCCAAGCGCGGAGAAGTTTTCAATATCCGCTTTGTGGAATGTGAAATTCTTATGAGCTTTTAGCTGTTTAAGCCGGTAGTTTTTAACCTTTACGTCGTAATAATCGTTGAGATTATCAATCCCGACGACCCGGCATCCCTGCTCAAGAAGGATCTCGGCGGTCTTGGAGGCTATAAAACCGGCCGCGCCGGTCAAAAGGATGGATTTCATGCTTGGGCTTTCATGGCTTTGACGATTCGTATGCTGGCCTTGCCGTCACCGTAAGGATTTTTAGCCTTGGCCATAAGCGCGTAAGCTTTTTTATCTTTCAATAATTTCTCAACGGACTTGATGATTTTATTTGTATCGGTGCCGATCAC
>JAGNTT010000148.1 GCA_017987425.1 Candidatus Omnitrophota bacterium | reverse complement strand
GTCTATTATTCAACGTTCCTGGCATCCGAAGTCGCAACCGAAGAGGAGCTGATCGCCGAAGTCGCCAGGTTAGGCGGAGATATGACCAACGGTGCCGCCGTGTACGCCGCCATGATCAATCTGTCGGCGAAGAACCAGACGACGTTCAAGGCCGCGGAAATTGCCTCCTACGGCCGGATGACGGCTGGCTTCCGACAGGTCCTGGAAGATTTCCGGTTTAACGCTTTTACAGCTGGGTTTAGAGTTCCCGCAAAAATCGGAGAAGCTCCGGATAAACTGCATTCCTATCAGCAGATGGTCCAGCAGGGGCCTAATGACGCGCTTTCTCTGTATTTTATGCCGGAAGTCAGCGAACAGCCGCCGGGGGGAGTGACCTATGACATCAATAACCTGCGGGCTCCCGCCATCGGTTCAACGCTGGCCCTGATGAAAGCCGGCCGTAAAGTTATTTTTACCACTTTTAATTCATCGATTGATGATTCCGAGGGCATTGCCAAGGAATTCTTCGGTGAGGTTGAGAAATTCTTGAAAGCGGCTCCGACACCGGCTTCATCCCAGCTCGGTGGTATCAACCTAAATCCGCAATTCTTTGATCTTCAGATCAAACGTGACGGCAAAGGCGTTGCATTACCGGTTTACGAGCAGTCGATCGAAGGGATGAAGATCGACGGCTTTGTCCCGGTCATCATCAATGTGACGCCTATCGACATCGCGCCGCTTCTTGGTCATAAGGAAAACAGTGACCGGATGGCGGGAGATTTGTCATCGAAGCCTGAGGTGATTTAGCGGTTAATTATATTTGGTATTCGTTTAAAAAGACCTTCTCTGAACGGGAAGGTCTTTTTATTTTAAAAAATTCTTAGGAAAGTACAGTACTCGAAGATACAATGCTTTATCACTTTTTAACAATCCGTACTAATATTTCGAGGAGAAATACGTTTATGAAAAGCATTACCCTGGCATTAATCGGGATATTCATAATACCCTCAACCTCTGCGTATGCGATGTTTTTTCAGCCGCAGATCGATCAGTGCGCCTATACCGACGGCGGTCAGTGGTTCGGCGGTTCCGGCACCGTGCAGTGCGGGACAACTTTTCAGCAGGAGAGGAATGTCGCATATGCGTTCACTCTTGATCAAGAGTTGACTGTCAGCCGTATCGAAGGATGGATCAGGTGGAATGATTCCAATCCATCCACGCTCGACACCGTTGGGGCCAATGTCGTTGTTTATAATGATTCCCGATTGCAGCCTTTTACAGGGCCGATTCCCGGCACCAATAGAATATTCCAGCAGGGCTTTAGTTTTCAGGAAGACAAATCCGACAGCGACATGCCTCTTGACTGGCGCGGCGTAGAGAATACCAATGTCGTTTTTAATCCGGGAAAATATTGGGTGGCTTTTGAAGGCGGCACCCGGAATTTGTTTGTCAGCGGTTCAAACGGAGTAAGACTGCAGGGCGTGACCACTCCCGAACCTTCCACACTGCTTCTTTTGGGCGGCGGTCTCTTCGGTGTTCTCTGGAGACGCAAGTTTTCCAAAAAATAATTCGGTCCCGCAGATTCAAAAATAAAAACCTTCTCCCCCAAAGAGAAGGTTTTTATTTTTTTAAAGACTGTGCGGGCAAGAAAGCGCTTGCTTATTTAGCCTCTAACCTACTGTTTGGCCCCGACGGCGCATGCTAGACTTCTCCCGTATTGTTTAAATAGATGAACAACTCATCAGGGAGACAGTGCATGTATAAAATGTCCACGCCGGAACTTCCGATCAGGATTTTTATCCCTATCTGCTACACTTTCGCGGCCGTGTTGCTCTTGGTGTTAATCCCTGTCCATTTTTCTTCAAATATTCCTTTCAGCATGTTTACCGCGGATCCCGCGGCTTCGATGAATTTCAATCCCATGTTCGGGTACATCTCAAACATCGGGATCATTTTCTGGTGTGCCGCCGCAACGGTCTGTTTTTTATCGGCGGGCATCCTGAACATCCGCAAAGACCAGAGTGAAACGATCAGGTTTCTCATTTGTTTCGGAGCCCTGACAGCGGTCCTCATGTTCGACGATCTTTTTATGTTCCACGAATCCATCGGACCGAATGGCTTGAATATCCCCGAGAAGGTCAATCTGCTGATGTACGGAGCATTTGCCTTGTTTTGCTTCACCCGTTTTTATAAGGTGATTTTAAGCAACGATTTTAGATACCTTGTGATTGCCACTGCCGCTTTCGGTTTTTCCGTGCTTGTGGACCAGCTTTCCGAAAAGTATTATTTTCCGGGCGAATTTTTTGTGGAAGACGGCGCCAAATTTATCGGTATCGTCAGCTGGCTTATCTATTTTGTCGACTTTTCCTTTAACAAGATCATGTCGGTCCTGGCTATTTCACAGATCGAAGTTCTCCGTCCGCGCCGTTCGCCGAAAGTCCGCAAAAGAGAGATGACCGACAGCGACAATTAATCCGGCCTGAAACAGATTCAAATAAAAAGGTAACCTTAAATGGTTGCCTTTTTTGTTTTCTGGTGATAGAAGAGTAGGGTAGATTTACCCTCTTGAGAGGGTATTTTAATTTAAACCTGATTAAAGGATCGATCAATGCCGCCTATCATTAAGAAAATTCTCAACATTGCCCGTCTGATCATCATGTGGGCCTGTATCATTTATCTGGTTCTCACCGTCATCATACTGCCGTTTGCGCTCACCTGGGCTATAAGGACTCAAGGGGTCAAATTCACCAACCATCAGGTCCATGTGCGTTCGGTATGGTTCAATCCGTTTTTATGGCGGTTGAACGTCAAAGGCCTGGAAGTGTTCGACTCCGATAATAAAACAGTCATGGTCGGGTTCGACAAGTTTACCGTTGATGTCAGTTTCCTCAAGCTATTCAAAAAAATATACCGGCTTGAGACGGTTTCACTGGACGGACTTAAAGTCCGCACAGTGCTCTTGCCCGACGGTAAAGTGAACCTCCTTAGTCTTATTCCTACATCTGCAGCGCCGGCCCAGACCGCGGCACCGGAAAGCAAGGCCCCCGAGCCAGCCCAGCCGGTGACGCCGGAAAATAAAACCCCGGAAACCGACAAACCGTTACCCATGGTTGTCGTTGATCAGATTTCTCTGACCAACGGCCGCATTCAGTTCGTCGATCAGAGCGTCAGTCCCAGTTTTTCGACCGAATTAGGCGGCATTAACATTAACGTAACGGGTTTTTCGACCGAGCCGGAAGGACAGACGAAGATTGTTTTTCAAGCCATGCTGGACGGCAAAGGCCAGCTGTCTTCGGAGGTCCTCATCAAACCGCTGGTCCAGCCCCTGCAGCTGGAGACGATTTTTTCCATGGATAATTATGTGATGTCGATCCTTACTCCGTATGTAGGGAAATATACGGGCAAGGAACTTTCCAACGGCAAGATGGATTTCAAAATGAATTACAGGATCGCCGACAATAAACTCACGGCAACGCATAAACTGCTTATTCAGCATTTTGAGTTCGGCAAAAAGGTGGACAGCAAGGACGCGCTCGGTCTTCCGTTCGGTCTGGCGGTCGCCCTGCTGGAGGATCCGCAGGGTAAGATCAGCATTTCGCTTCCGGTCAAAGGCGACATGAACGATCCGGAATTTGAATATTGGCATTTGGTGGGACAGGTGGCACGAAACTTTTTTCTGAAGCTTATCACTAAGCCGTTCGCGATCCTCGCTTCCGTCGTCGGGGGCGGAGAGGAAGGAACGGATGAAATGGGCTATGTCCGTTTCGTTCCCGGCAAAGCGGAACTGTCAAAAGAAGACCAGGAGAAATTGAACAAGATCATCGCCGGGCTTCAGCAGCGCCCCAAACTTTCCCTGGAAATCAACGGCAGTTATGACCCTGATGTCGACTGGAAGGCGATCAAGACGGATGTCTTTGTTAAGGACTTTAATGATCTCAAAGCGGAATCGTCCAAGATTGAAAGCTGGGTATACCGGACGCTTTATCAGAGGCGTTTCGGCGTCCGAGCTTTGTTCAAGCTGATTAACCAATATCAGCATAAGAAGGAAGATATAGCCGACAATCCGCAGCTCAACGCGGAGATTAAAAGACAGCTGATAGAGGATGCCCCGCCGGATAAGCTGGCATTGGATGTCCTGGCGCAGACACGTTCCAAAATGATTTACGATCTGGTCATCGCCTCAGGATTTGACGCCAAACGTTTGTCGATCGGACCGAACAGATCGACCCAGAGTTCCATGGGTCTTGTGCCGGTGGAATTTACGCTGACCGTTTACGGCGATACGCCGGCTGCTGATCCGGCGGCTTCAGCCGATCCGGCGGCTGACCCTGTGGTCGCGCCATCGGTAGAGCCTGCGGCCGCACCTTCGGTTGAGCCTGCGGCTCAGGAAGCAGGGGCGGAAGCAAAGTAATTTGTATCAGCGGAAAAATAAAAAAAGAGCAGCCCTTGTGAGGCTGCTCTTTTTTTTATTTTTATGTCTTAGGCAGGCATTGCTCTTTTAAGTTCTTTGAGATATCCGAATCCGACGAGACGCTGATTTTTTTCGTCCCATAAACGGTAGGTCATGGACTTGAAGCTTGTTAAAAATGTGACCGGTTTGATGTCCTGAAAGATCGGGATTTCGTTATAACATTTTTCCAGGTAATAGTTGGGTATGCGTGGGCTCAAATGGTGAATGTGATGAAACCCGATATTGCCGGTGAACCATTGAAGGATTTTGGGCAGCTTGTAGAACGAGCTTCCCTTTAAGGCCTCGTCGACATAATCCCAGTTGGGATCGCGTTCCCAGTAAACGCCCTCGAACTGGTGCTGCACGTAGAAAAGCCATACACCGGCGGAGGCGGCCATCATCATGATCGGAAGCTGGATGGCGAGATATTCCGGAAGTCCGATGAAAGAGCTGATCAAAGCCCCAACCGCTAAAA
>JAGNTT010000147.1:1352-4939 GCA_017987425.1 Candidatus Omnitrophota bacterium | reverse complement strand
TGAATTGCGAACAATCGGTGCGCGGCGTTAATGTTTCATAGAACGCCGGATCCAGTTCACTCTTATCCGTGTAGAAATACCGATTGACCGAAACCTTCTCGTCCATGACCGACATTTTGGATTCGCGCAGGTACACGCGTTCATCCTGTTCACAGACATATTCCGCATGGACCACGGTCGTTATATCTCCCGACCGGAACATGGCCTGAAACTCCGATCCGGAAATCTTCTCCGGTTCATTCACGCACCCGCAAAGCCCCAGGCTGAGTAAAAGGATCAAGATTGTTTTATTCATATAAACCTCCCGGACCATTCGTCCATAATAAATTAGGGAAGAAATTTATTTCTTTTCTTTAGGCAAATTCTTAAAAATTTCTTCCCGAAAAATCGGTTTATAAATCAGATACAGAGTATATCCCTCTCCTATAACCAATTCAGGCTGGCATCGATGAATATCGCCTTCAAAATCATGTGAAAATTTAACATCTCCATGATTTTCCATCGTATTGGCAACCCAATTGCAAAAACCTCGAGTTGGAACCTCTAGAGGATGTTGGCGAAAGAAATACCATTCTTCAAAACCACCGCAATCATGAAAATATTTTTCATTTGGAAATCTGTCCAATAGAGACTCAGTTAATTGGGGACTTATGGCTTGCTTACCAACATATGACCAACCCGACTGAAGATCAGATTCCTTAGGAATAAAAAGTCCGGAATCAAATGAAGTGTTGAGAGCATATAAACCTTTTAGGATTTGTTTGAGATGGGAAACAATATCGGGAACACGAATATCCTCGTTTTCTTTCCTCCATTCAATCCATTCATAATCACCTATAGTTCCTTGAAACATTCTTCCTCTTCATTCAATTCAGGAAACATGCGCCTATTTCTTAAGCAAATCGAGAACCGTAGCCTTCTCCACGATACTTCCTTCAAACTCTACACGAGGATCCGTCATTCATGTTCAGATTAAGTTATGGATCCTGGCATACTGCAGAAGCATGATGGTTTTCGCGTCTTTGATCTCTCCCTGTTCGATCATGTCCAAAGCGCTCGTGAAAGGAATTTCCAGGACTTCGATGTCTTCCTGATCGTGCGCCAGTCCGCCGCCGTCGCTGATCTTCATTTCCTTCGAATACTCAGCGACAAAAAAATAAAGGATTTCCGTGACCGATCCCGGCGACATGTAGGCCTCAAAGACCTTGCGGACTTTCGAAACCTTATAGCCGGTTTCCTCTTCCGTTTCCCGCTTGATGGCATCTTCCGGATTTCTTTCATCCAGAAGACCGGCGCAGACTTCGACCATCATGCCCGTTTCATTGCCGTTGGTATACGTGGGCATGCGGAACTGGCGGGTCAGGATCACCGTTTTATTTTCTCTATTATAAAGCAGGATCGCGGCGCCGTTGCCCCGGTCGTAAGCCTCGCGGCTTTGCGTCTGCCATGTGCCGTTCTTAAGCTGATAATCAAATGTCACTTTGCGAAGAACATACCAGTTCTTCGATAAAACTTCCGTATTTTTAACAACGACACGCGGATTCATGGATCAACAACCTCCTGCTTTGACTTTAGACATCAGATCTTTTTAAACACCCATTGTTTGAACAAAATATATGTAAAGAATCCCGTGATCACAGTCGCCGTAATAACCGCGAACAACGCTTTACCGGGGAAATAATTAAGGACGAGCTGATTCACCGCCACATTCAGTCCCAAGGCCAGCACATTGACCGCCGAGTAACGGACGATTTCGGCATAGGAAAGATGCCGGCTTTGAAAAGTCCAATGTTTACTCAGCAGATAACCGACGACTGCCGCGCATAGAAAAGAAATGGCCTTGGCGATACTTAACGGCAAAACACGGAACAGAATATAGTAAAGCCCCAGATCGACGGCATTGACTATACTCCCCGCCACGGAAAAACGTATGATCTGTTTCCAGTCCACCATCGGTCATTCATTCCGGAACGGCCGACGGCAGCCCTTCCTAATTTTGCGATCTATCACTTTACCGCGAATGGTTTACTTAAATCGTAGAGATAAACGGCCGAGTCGGTCCCTCGTAATCCTGGCACGCCTTTGGCCGGAACTTTGAATTCATCGAGGCGGCTCCCCACCCTGTCGAGGTAATTCAGAATGAATTTCCTCTCGTCGAATCCGTTATCTTCAAACACATGGGTGAAAAAGATCCACACGCGCGCCTTGCCCTGCAGCTGCTGAAGATCGTCGATATAACGCGAGACTTTGTCCCTTGAATTGACCGCCTCCAGATAAGGATGAAGAAAATTATAACGGAGTTGATAATAGTGAAACGCTTTCCTGCTGCTGTGATACATATACAGCGTGTCCTCAGGCTGTATGCGTTCTTTAAGATAGAGAAAAACCGGACGGCTTTCTTCACGCGTGATCGGATAGACCGCGCAAAACAGCGACATGACGGCAGGTTTAATCAGAAGCAGGACCACAAAAGCGACGCCCAGAAAATTGGCGGAACGCCCCAGCGACCGCTTGACCATAACAGTTCCCTCGGCCACCAGGAGAATAAATAGAGGAACAAGATACAAAATCAGGCGGTCGTCAAAAGGGTACACACGTAACGCCGACGCGGCGAGGGCGGCAAGAATAGGCACGGTCAATAATCCCAAACCGATCGTTTTTTTCTGCAGCCGCAGACTGACAATGCCGGCGATAAACGCGAAGGCCGCCAACCCGGACTGGCCGAACCCTCCCGGAAATTCAAACGTATTGAAGAACGTGCGCATATACCACTGAACGGCCTTGACCGACGGTACAAGCGGCATGAACCCCTCCTGCCAGAAATCCTCCAGACGAATTCTGATCGAGTCGCCCGACACATAACGCTGAGAAAAGAAATAGCACGCGAGAATACTGGCAAGCCACAGACCGAAGATCGCGATCAGCGGCCAGAGAGGTGCCTTGCGTTCTTTATTGATTTTATAACCAAGAACAGCCGCTGCACCCGTCAAAAAGAATGCCGCGGGATAAGAAAACCAGATCGTAATCGCGCCCCACAATCCATACAGCATCGTCTGGGCCGGACGTACCGGAGGCGCTTCCCACATGCGGATGGCCAGACACAGGATCACCAGCGTGATCAGGACTTCGACGGAGTATTGTTTAAGTTCGGAAGAAAAATAAATAAGAGGCTGAGAGATGGCGAGAATTCCCACAGCGAGCGGAACGGCGGAACGGTCCAAAAATTTGACGGCCACGCGGTGGAACAGAAACAAGGAAAGGATGCCTGCCACAAGCGGAAACAGACGCATCGTGTATTCGGAAGGCCCCAGCATCTGCACCGCCGTTTTTACGACCATCAAAAAGCCCAGCGGAGCGGTCTGGCCGTATTCCAAAGGTGATAACAATCCGGAAAAAGAACGGCCGACCAAACTGACCGCTAAAGCGGCTTCATCCACCCATAACGAACGGTTGGAAACGTATTGCCGGAGTCTAAGTAAAATTCCGACGACAAAAAGGGCCCAGATCAACTCTTTAGAATAATAAAACTTCTGCAGTTTGGCTTTGAGATTGTTCATACTCTCCTTGGCATAAATGTGATGCGTAGC
>JAGNTT010000147.1:0-1252 GCA_017987425.1 Candidatus Omnitrophota bacterium | reverse complement strand
ACCGGCTTCCCTTCCACAAGAAAAAGGCGGTGATCATTGGTATTGAGCGTCACTTTGATTTGGTGAGAGCCTTTGGTCAGCGGTTCGATATAAACCCACGGGCTGTACGCCCGCCCGGTTTTCTGATTGTCGATGAAGATATGCGCGTGACCTTCCCCCTCCACATACGCCTTGCCGGTATTTTCCGGGGCAAAACGGAAATTCGTGGTTTGAATATGCAGCGCGTATCCGGAAGACTCATCCTCAACGAGCTGAAGATCGATGGTCGGAATTTTCCCCGTATCGGTGATTTCGACGCCTGCTTCGGTGCGGACCTTTTCCGATAAGTTCAGGTATCGTGCCATGGCCGTGCTTTGATAAGGCCACAGCAAAGCGAACACAACGAGGACAAAGTTCACACAGGCAAAGGCGATCTTGAGCGGCAATGTGCGGTGCAGGGCGACCGGTGTTTTGTAAATCTTGCCGGGCCCTTCAAGCAGGAAGACGATGAGCGCCGCGTGCAGGATCGTATGCCCGATGACTTCCGTCTTGCCGAAGATAAGTGTCGTCGTGAAAAAAACCAGCGTCACGACAAATGCCACTGGCCGCTGGAGCAGGCAGATCATCATGAGATATCCAAGGGTGATCTCGACAAAAGCGGCGGACGTCAGAAAGAACCGGACATCGAGCCCGAGCGCCAGCTGCGCATTCTGCTCAAGGACGTAAAGCCCCCATTGCGGATAGAGAAGTTTTTCAATAGCCAGCCAGGCGAGAGAAAAGCCGAGCGTCACATAGAGAGTGATCAGCCCGGTCCCTTTGATCTTCGGGTTCGCAAGCGAATTGACCATCAGATAATATCCCACTCCGAGAAAGACCGCGTAGTCGAGCATGTGGAACCAACCGTACATGACGATGCCGTCTATATAGAGAAGAAGAATGCCCAGACCGGAGACAGGGACAGTTTTACGGAACAAAAGCAGGACCGCCAGAAGGAACTGGGCCCAACCCAACAGTTCGCTGCTGGTTTTCAGTTCGGGAACGAACAAGGCCCCTGACTGAAACGAAAGCAGCAGCACAGCCGCCGACGCCGCGCGCATAACGGTAAGACTGTAATGCTTCTGGCTTTCAAACCACGCGGTCAGCTGTTGGGCCCACTTGAACGACGCGCCTTTGGCATCGAGGATGACGAGAATGCCGATCCCGATCACGCTCAACGCCATCAGGCTCCAGAATGTGACATCGAGGATTTCCGGAAGTGTCTTGGGCTTGTCGC
>JAGNTT010000146.1 GCA_017987425.1 Candidatus Omnitrophota bacterium | reverse complement strand
AATCCACCCGCCTCTTCGTTGTCGGTCATCACGACTGCCGCGGAAACCCCGTTGACAACGACACCCACCACACACAAATCAAAGAAGCCGTCCGCCGCTTAAGGACCCACTGGTCCAAACAGGAAGTCTCCGGTCTCTGGGTGAATAACACTTGGAACGTTGAATTAGTCGCAGAGTAATAGCCGATTTAAAATACGAGGGTGGCAAAGGTACACAAAGGTCGCAAAAGTACTCAATGCGTACGTTTGAGACCTCTGAGCTCTTTTGTAACCTTTATATTTATTGTTTTCTTATCAGCCGACCTAGCAGTTCAGAAACGGTCATGGCGAGGAAAATGGACACGGCAAAGTAGTAAATCCCGTCTTCGATCTTGGCGCTCGCCAAAGCTCCCAGTTTCAGCGTCACAATTAAAACCGCGCAGACAAACACGTCGAGCATTGACCATCTTCCGAGCATTTCGAGCATGCCGACCAGTGTTTTTTGCGTATTTTCCCGCAGTGGAATAAACCAGAGTGCGAAAAGGGAGAACAGCTTAAAAATCGGAAAGATCATCGAGAAGAAAAAGATGACGGCGGCGAGAAAATAATCCGTGTCCTTCCACAGATTGATGACGCTCGAGAGGATGGACTGCGTGTTGGAATCCCACAGTTTCTGCACGGTGATGACGGGTTTGGCAAGGCCGATGAGAAGAAGAATGCCGGAAACTGCGGTTAATATGGGAATGTCGATGCGCTTGGGATAGAGGCTGTTCAAAGATTTTGTTCCGCTCATGCGAAATATAATACTACCGCATTGCATTTTGTTGAACGCATTTTAAAAAACTTTGTTTGGCGGACGGAAGAGCTTCTGCTATAACTACTGAAGTCATGGATTCCATTCTTTCCATTCAAAATCTCAATAAAGTTTACGCTTCAAAGTTTCAGGCGCTCAAAAATATCAATCTCGAGATCCGCCGGGGAGAGATATTTGCTCTTCTCGGTCCCAACGGTGCGGGTAAGACTACTCTCATCAATTCGGTCTGCGGCATCGTCAATCCTACCAGCGGCCGCATTCTGGTCGACGGGCACGACAATATCAAAGATTTCCGTCAGACACGCACATTGATCGGTCTTGTTCCTCAGGAGCTGGCGGTTGAAATGTTTGAGAACATCTGGCACACCGTGAATTTCAGCCGCGGCCTGTTCGGCAAAGCGCCGGACGTTAAATTTGTCGAAAACGTCATCAAACAGCTTTCCCTGTGGGATAAAAAAGACAGCAAGATCCAGACGCTTTCCGGCGGCATGAAGCGACGCGTGATGATTGCCAAGGCGCTTTCGCACGAACCGCGTATTTTATTTTTAGATGAACCCACCGCCGGGGTGGACGTGAATTTGCGGAAGGATATGTGGGAGCAGGTGCGCGCGCTCAAAAAATCCGGCGTCACGATCATACTCACCACGCATTATATAGAGGAAGCCGAAGAGATGGCGGACCGCATCGGCGTCATCAACCGCGGTGAGATCATTGTGGTTGATGATAAAAAAGAGCTGATGAAAAAACTCGGCCGCAAACAGCTCATCCTTGATCTCAAAGCGCCTGTGGCCGCGGTCCCGACGGGATTTTCCGAGTCGCTGACACTTAACGCCGACAAGACTCAGCTGATTTACACGTACGATACGGTCAAGGGGGACAGCGGAATCGCCGAGCTTTTGGCGGCGTTGTCTTCCAAAGGGATCGCTTACAGGGACATTCACACGGAAACAAGTTCGCTCGAGGACATTTTTATCCAATTGGTGAAGGACAAATGAACTATTACGCGGTCACCGCCATCTACAGATTCGAAATGGCCCGATGGTTCCGCACCATCGGCCAGAGCATTGCCGCGCCCGTTATTTCAACATCGCTTTATTTTGTTGTTTTCGGCTCGGCGATCGGTTCGCGCATGACGGATATCGAAGGAATCAGTTATGGTTCATTTATCGTGCCGGGGCTCATTATGCTTTCGGTCCTGACCGAAAGCGTATCGAACGGATCCTTCGGCATTTATTTCCCGCGATTTACCGGTACGATTTATGAAGTTTTATCCGCGCCTATTTCCGCGATGGAAATTCTTCTGGGATACGTCGGGGCCGCCGCCACGAAATCGGTCCTTTTGGGGATTTTGATTCTCGCGACCGCCGGGTTTTTTGTTCCACTTCATGTCGAGCATCCGTTCCTGATGCTGTTCTTTCTGGTTCTGACTTCAATCACATTCAGTCTGTTCGGATTTATCATCGGGCTCTGGGCCGACGGTTTTGAAAAACTGCAGGTTGTGCCCATGCTCATTCTCACGCCTCTGTCATTTCTCGGCGGAAGTTTTTATTCCATCGATATGCTTCCCGAGCTTTGGCAGAAAATATCGATGCTTAATCCGCTGGTTTATCTCATCAGCGGATTCCGCTGGAGTTTTTATGAAATCGCGGATGTGGGTCTGTCCGTAAGCCTTATTATGATCGCGGTTTTTCTGGCCGCCTGTCTGCTTCTGGTCCGCTGGATGTTTGCCACCGGTTACCGTCTGAAAAATTAAAAGTTCCGAGGTTGTCGATGAGCCACGATGTCCGTCCCATGATGATCCTGATTGCGGGGCCGTACCGTTCGGGAACGAACGATGATCCTGAAAAAATCAAAGCGAATGTCCGGGTGATGGAGGCGTTCGCGCTGCCTATCTATCGAGCGGGACACATTCCGATGCTGGGTGAGTGGCCGGCGCTGCCGCTGGTTGAATGGGCCGGTTCCAAACGCATCGGCGATGATGTGTTTAACGAGATATTTCATCCTTTGGCCGTACGTCTTTTAAGCCGCTGCGATGCGGTCCTTCGCGTCGGGGGCCCGTCGGCAGGCGCGGATGAAATGGTCAGCATCGCACAAAAGCTCGGATTGAAACTGTATTACAATCTTGAAGATATTCCGTCTGTTGCCGCCGTTTAATTACATATTTTAAAAGGAGTGTTCCTATGTTAAAGAAAATTCTTATCGGTGTTGCCGTTCTGATTGTCGGGTTCGTTATTGTCGTTGCCACGCGGCCGTCGGAATTCCGCGTCACGCGTTCCACGACGATTTCCGCGCCGCCCGCGGTCGTGTTCGCGCAGATCAACGATTTCCACAACTGGCAAGCGTGGTCACCTTGGGCCGAACTCGATCCGAATTCAAAGGTCGTCTTTGAAGGCGCGCAGTCCGGGACAGGCGCGGTCTTCAAATGGTCCGGGAATGATCAGGTGGGAGAGGGAAGCAATACCATCATCGATAGCCGTCCCTACGAAGTGATTCTCATCAAGCTGGAATTCATCAAGCCTTTCCAAGCCACCAACACAGCGGAATTCACCTTTCATTCGGAAGGTGATAAGACCATCGTTACCTGGAGCATGTTCGGCCAGAACAATTTCATCGCCAAGGCTGTCGGATTGTTTATGAACTGTGACAAAATGGTCGGCGGCCAGTTTGAACAGGGGCTCACAAAGCTAAAAACGGTCACTGAAAAAGTCTCCGGAAATTAACCGGAAATTCTTCTCGTCAGAGCCTTGCCGGTTTGAGGCAGTGCTCTCTAACCTCTTGAAAAAAAACAATTTATTTCATCACTCTTACTATTAATTCGATATAATTCAGATAGTTTTTTGATTCTTGCGCAGTTAACACCGTACTCGCCAAAACTATTATGAAAATCGAACAAAAACGTTGGACCAGAGAACGCGGCTGGGAAACTAATAAATCATCCAGCATTCTGGTAAAGGCCGACCTTGTTCTTGTGTTTGCGAGCAGGGAAGAAATGAGCCAGCCCGCCACTTTCCGTGAACTTCGCAAATCCTATCCGCATTCCATCCTCCTCGGATGTACAACTGCCGGTGAAATTTATAATACCCAGGTGACCGACGATTCTGTCGTGTTGACGGCCATATCTTTTGAACACACCAAAATTAAAGCAGTTTCACTGCCGATTACTCATATGGACGAAAGCTCGGCGATCGGTCAGAAATTGGCCGAATCTCTGTCGAAAGAAAATCTCCGGCATGTGCTGGTTTTAAGCGACGGCGTTCATGTGAACGGCAGTAAACTCGTCGAAGGAATACGGACGCATCTTCCGCCGAATGTTTCAATCAGCGGCGGACTGGCCGGCGACGGCAGCCGTTTCGAAAAAACATATGTCCTTTCTGAGGAGGGTGTTCATTGCGACTATATCGCGATCGTCGGATTTTACGGCGACCGTCTGCAGGTCGGATGCAGTTCGCTTGGCGGCTGGGATCCGTTCGGTCCCGAACGCGTCGTGACCAAATCCAAAGATAATATTCTTTTTGAGCTCGACGGGCAGTCCGCACTTGAGCTGTACAAAAAATATTTGGGCGAACTGGCGCACAAGCTGCCGTCTTCGGGTCTTTTTTTTCCGCTCACCATCCGCAGTTCGGACAAAGATGAATGGCTTGTGCGTACACTTTTGAGCGTCGATGAGAAAAATAACAGCATGATTTTTGCCGGCAACATTCCGCAGAATTCCCACGCGCGTCTGATGAAAGCCAACATGGAGCGTTTGATCGAAGGAGCAAACGGCGCCGCCAAAAACATCAAAGATGTTCAGAAGTCAGAGCCGGATCTCGCTTTGCTGATCAGCTGTGTCGGAAGAAAAATGATTCTCAAGCAGCGCGTTGAAGAAGAGGTGGAGGCTGTTCAGGAAATTTTCGGGCCCGCCACGTTTCTGGCCGGTTTTTATTCTTACGGCGAGATATCGCCCCATACACCGAACGCAAAGTGCGAACTTCATAATCAGTCGATGACAATCACCACATTTAAAGAAATATGATTAGAGCTCGCGATCAATTTCATCCCATCTTAAGACGTCAGGTCAAAAAGCATTTGCCGCAGACCCAATTCTCCGACGAGAATATTCTGTCGTTTATCACGGCCATTCACGAAACATATTTATCCAATGATGAGG
>JAGNTT010000145.1 GCA_017987425.1 Candidatus Omnitrophota bacterium | reverse complement strand
ATGAAACGCCGGAAGGCCGCAGCATTGTGGTTTTGGCGAAAGAAAAATACGGCATCAGAGAGCGTCAGATCCATGAGATCAATGCCAAATTTGTTCCCTTCAGCGCTCAAACCCGAATGAGCGGGGTCGATCTGGGAGACGGCCGGCTGATCAGAAAAGGGGCTGTGGATGCCATCGACAGCCATGTCAAAAAATACGGCGGCATATTTCCTGAAAGTTTACGGTCGGTCATTGAAACAATTTCCAAAAGGGGAGGTACGCCTTTGGCTGTGGCGGAAAAAGACCGTGTGCTGGGCGTCATCGAATTAAAGGACATAGTTAAAGGCGGCATCAAGGAACGTTTTGCCGAATTGCGCCGCATGGGGATCAAGACCATCATGATCACCGGCGACAATCCATTAACAGCGGCAGCCATAGCCGCGGAAGCGGGCATGGATGATTTCCTCGCCCAGGCCACGCCGGAAACAAAGTTGAAATTGATCCGCGAAATGCAAACCGGCGGCAGGCTCGTCGCCATGACCGGCGACGGGACCAACGACGCGCCGGCCCTGGCCCAGGCCGATGTCGCGGTAGCCATGAACACGGGAACACAGGCGGCCAAAGAGGCGGGCAACATGGTTGACCTCGATTCCAATCCCACGAAACTGATCGAAGTGGTTAAGATCGGTAAACAGCTTCTGATGACGCGCGGGTCGTTGACGACGTTCAGCATTTCCAACGACGTTTCCAAATATTTTGCGATCATTCCGGCGGCGTTCGTCGGAACTTATCCGGCGCTGGGCGCGCTTAACATCATGCATCTGGCGACACCTCAGAGCGCCATTTTGTCGGCGGTAATCTTCAACGCGCTCATTATTATCGTTCTCATTCCTTTGTCTCTGTTCGGCGTGCCTTACCGGCCGATGCCGGCGAGCCGTCTTTTAAGAAACAATCTGCTGATTTACGGCGTGGGCGGGCTCATAGCGCCGTTCATCGGGATCAAAGCCATTGATATGATTTTGGTGGCATTACATTTAACGTAGGGAGGATTAAAAATGTTACGCGAACAGATTAGACCAGCGATCACAGTATTCATTGTGTTGACCGTTGTGACCGGGATTATTTATCCGCTTGTGGTCACAGCAACGGCTCAGGTATTATTTCCTCGGCAGGCCAACGGAAGTCTGATTTCCAGGGACGGGAAGATCGTCGGGTCATCATTGATCGGACAAAATTTCGATGACCCGAAATATTTATGGGGAAGGCCATCGGCGACAGGGCCGGCGTACAATGCGGCCGCATCTTCGGGATCGAACCTCGGGCCTTTGAATCCGACGCTGACTGATAATATCAAGGCTCGCATCGACGCATTGAAATCGGCCGACCCCGCTAATAATTCTCCTATTCCCGTCGATCTAGTGACCGCCTCCGCGAGCGGTCTTGATCCGCATATCAGCTTGGCCGGCGCTTATTATCAGCTTCCGCGTTTAGCTCAGGCGCGTCATATGCCGGAGGAAAAAATCAAAAACGTGATCGATCGGAATATCCAGGGACGCTTTTGGGGGTTGCTCGGAGAACCGGTGGTCAACGTTCTTGAAGTGAATTTGGCATTAGATGAAAATAGGATAGAGTAGTACCATATCATTTATGGAACGACCCAATCCAGATGCCATGTTGATCAGGGCCAAGGCCGAAGATGCCCAGCGCGGCAAACTCAAGATTTTTTTCGGCATGTGTCCCGGCGTCGGCAAGACCTATGCCATGCTTCAGGAGGCGCGTCAGCGCCGGCTTGAAGGATTGCGGGTTGTTATCGGGATTGTTTATACGCATGGCCGTACCGAAACCCACGCCTTGCTTGAAGGTTTCGAAAAAGTCCCGACTAAAACTGTCGATTATCGGGGGATCACTCTGGAGGAAATGGATATCGATGCCATTCTTCAGATCCGCCCGCAATTGGTCATGGTCGACGAGCTGGCGCATACAAACGCGCCGGGCAGCCGCCATCCCAAGCGCTATCAAGATGTTCTCGAATTGCTCTCCGCCGGAATTGATGTGTTTTCGACGCTCAATGTGCAGCATGTGGAGAGCCGCCGCGAAGACATCCATGCGATGACCCGTATTGTCGTCGGGGAAACTGTTCCCGATACCATCCTCGATGAAGCTTTTGAAATCACTCTTGTTGATTTATCGCCTCAGGCTTTGCGTCAGCGTTTAGCTGAAGGGAAAGTTTATATTCCTGATCAGGCTCAGGCTGCCGCCACTAATTTTTTTAAGACCGAGAATCTGACTGCCCTCCGCGAAATGGCGTTGCGGTTGACAGCCGATCATGTGAATCGCAATCTGCGTTCTCTCATGTCCTCCAAAGGAATTGCGGGACCGTTTAAAAGCGGTGAACGCATTTTGGTTGCGGTCGGGGCAACGCCTTTTTCGGAATCGCTCATCCGCATGACCCGTCGATGGGCAGGCATGATGAATGCTTCGTGGATTGCCCTGCACGTCGAGAGTTCGGTGCGTTTGCCCGAGGAGCATAAAGAGCATGTGCTCAAGAATCTCACACTGGCCCGCCAGTTGGGTGCGGAGATCATCCATCAGGTCGGTGATGATCTGGCGGAAGTCATTGTTAAGACTGCGCAAAAAGAACATGTCACTCAGATCATCGTCGGAAAGTCTCTGCAAAAGCCGTGGCAGCGCTGGTTGCCGACCCTTGCAGATCGGTTAGTCGATCTGAGCGGACAGATCGACGTTCACATGGTGCGCATTTCCTCCGCCGATACAAGTTTTCCCGACAAGATCAAAGAATCCGCCCACAGACTGCAACCCCGTGAGTACGGGCTGAGTCTTTTGATATTCGGTTGTTCGACTTTGTTGGCGTTATTTGTGGAAGAATTTTCGGGCTATCAAACGCTTGGAATTTTGTATTTGTTGAGCGTTGTTTTAGGAGGGGCTTTCCTGGGCAGAAGTGCCGCGTTCATGCTGGCGGCCTTAAGCGCCCTGGCGTGGGATTTTTTATTTATACCGCCCAAGTACACATTCATCATCAATCACGGCTATGATGCCGCCATGCTCGGCATGTTTTTTGTCAGCGCTTTGATGATGGGGCATGTTACATCCAAGCTCCGTCGGCAAAAAGAGATCGAGTACCGGCAGCGTTTGCGTTCAGAGGCGATGTATGAACTGACACGCGCGTTGGCTGTGACTACCGATTTGTCGCAGGCTATGCGTGTGGCGACCGAGCAAATTAATCTTTTATGCCGTTCGAAAAGCATGGTTGTTTTGGTCAGCGAGACCGGCGATCCCCTGTTCGAGACGCCGTTGGCCGATGCTGTCGAATTAAGTGATAACGCGCGAGGCCTTGTACATTGGGTGATCGCCAACAAAAAAGCCGCCGGACGTTTCAGCGACACTTTGCAGGAACAGCCGTTCATGTATTTGCCACTGATGTCGTCGGGGCAGGTGAGGGCGGTCCTGGTTATTGCTTTGGTTGACGAGAAGCCGCTGGATTTTGCTCAAAGGGCCTTGCTGGAATCCTTTACCGCGCTTATGACAGTCATGCTGGAAAAAGACGAGTTGTTGAAGATCTCACGCGAAGCGAAAATGAAGGAAGACACCCAGCATCTGCAAAGCGCTCTTCTGGATAATTTGTCGCATGAGTTAAAGACGCCGCTCACGATCATTGCCGGATCATTGGACGCGCTGGTTTTGTATCATGAATGGCCAAGGGAAGCACTGGATATTCTTGAGGAAAGCCGCGTGGCCTGTCTGCGCTTAACCAATACGGTCGAGGCGGTTTTGGACCTTACAAAATTGGACGTCGGCAATTTAAGGCCCAATTTTGCCTGGTGCGAAGTCAGAGAAATCATTACCCAGGCCGTTAAGCAATCCGTTGTTGAAGGAAGTAAGGAAAGGGTCCGGGTTGATTGTCCGCCGGGCACGTTATACATCAATGCCGATTTTTATATGATCACGCAGTCTTTAAAGAATATAATCAACAATGCCTTGATCCATGGGCCCGAGCAGGGTGCCGTGGATATCAAGGTCCGGCTGATCGATCAGAACATTCTGATCAGCGTCATTGATCAGGGCGGCGGAATTCCCAAAGAAACACTGGAGAAGATTTTTGATAAATTTTATCGGGGAACAAAAACAAAGAAGGGCGGTCTGGGGCTTGGCCTTTCCATTGCTCAGCGCTTTGTGCAGCTTAACGAGGGGAATATCGAAGCCCAGAATTTGTCTCCTCAAGGATTTATGGTGACGATCACTTTGCCGCTGATCGAGAAGGAATAAATGTCCAAAGGTCTTGTTTTGATTATCGACGACGAACCGCAGATCCAGAAAATGCTCTCTGTCATTCTGCGTCACGCCGGGTATGATGTTGCGACGGCGGGCACCGGAGAAAAAGGATTAAGCGAAATCGTCTACAAGAAACCGCAAGCCGTTCTTTTAGACATGGGCTTACCTGATATGGAAGGGTTTGATGTCCTTTTACGCATTCGTGAAATAAGCGATGTGGCGGTGATCATGGTTTCCGTCCGTGGACAGGAAGAGGTCAAAGTCAAATGTCTCGAAGGCGGCGCGGATGATTATGTCACCAAGCCGTTTTCCGCCGTGGAGTTGACCGCAAGATTGGCCGCGGTATTAAGGCGCAAAACAACTCCGGGTATTGTTAATGAGGTGTTTGACAATGCCGGTCTGAAAGTCGAGTTTACTACGCGTAATATCACCCTGCACGACCAGCCGCTTAAGCTGACCACCATTGAGTATAATCTCCTGACCGTACTCATCAAAAATGCCGGACGGATCATGACCGTGCGTCAGATTCTAAGAGATGTGTGGGATACGGATAACGAGGAGAAGGCAAATTCCGTCAGGGTTTACCTCAACCATCTGCGGCAGAAGATTGAAGACGACGCGGCTTCTCCCAAGCGAATTGTGAATGAGCCGGGCATCGGTTACCGGTTTAATCTGCTTTAAGAAGGAACGGGTAACCGTTCCACGTTAATTGATCCCAGCGCTTTTGG
>JAGNTT010000144.1 GCA_017987425.1 Candidatus Omnitrophota bacterium | reverse complement strand
GATCGGGCCCGTCATGGGCGGATGGCGTATTGAGCTTGAGAGGCTGCTGCCCGGTGTGCATCATACCGATCCGATCCGTTTTTTTGACCAAAGCCTGACCAATATCTTGATGCACTTAAGTTTCCTGTTCGGGTTTTCCAAGGAATTCGTGGTCCGCACCCCCATGCCCGATTGGAGTGTCACGCTTGAGATGCAGTTTTATCTATTATTCCCTTTTCTGATGCTTTTGTTCCGCCGTTACTACTTTGTCCTCGCCGTGCCGGCTTTGTATGCGGTTTCCTATCAGATCAATGCATTTCTCTATCATGACGGTTATATGAAACCGTCGATCCTGCCGATGAGCATGGTGTATTTCATGATGGGCATGCTTCTGGCCTTGTTTAACCGTTACAGGGATGACCGGCTGAAAGGCGTCTGCGCCCTTGCTTTGACGTTCTGGCTGGCGTGGCTGACGCAGGAAAGATTCGTGATCGCCCTGGCGCTCCTCTTCACGCTGTTACTGAATCCGAAAACAGTGGGTAAGCCGTTCCAGTTCATTTCCCAAATGCTCGGTTCCCGTTTCTCGACGTGGCTGGCGGACATGTCCTACGGCGCGTATCTTATTCATTTCGGTTTCATGACGCCCATCGCGCTGGCATGTTCCCAATCGCCGGCCTTTCGCGCCTTCCCGGGAGCCATGCGCTTTGCGGTCGTTTTTGTTCTGACACTTATTCCGACCTATCTGGCTTCCATGGTGATGTTCAATTTTATCGAGAAAAACGGCATTCTTTGGGGAAAGAAGCTGTTAAAATCGTTCGATGATAAATCTGAAGTCACATATCGATGGCGCGACAAAAATAGTGGCCTTTACGGGGGCGGGGATCTCGACGGAGAGCGGGATCAGCGATTACCGCAGCCAGGGCGGAATCTGGGATAAGTATCAGCCCGTCACCATCCAGCAGTTTTTAGCCTCGGAAGAACACCGCAGGCTCTACTGGCAGCGCAAACTCGCGTTATATGAAGAAAATAAAAACGCCAAGCCTAACAGCGGACATCTCGCCCTCGTTAAATTAGAAGCGCAGGGCAAACTCAGAGGGATCATCACCCAAAACATCGACGGGCTGCACAGGCTCGCCGGCACGCCTCCCAAAAAACTTCTCGAAATTCACGGCAACAACCTTGAGGTGATCTGTCTCGATTGCGGCGAGATCACACCGTGGGAACATGCCTATGAAAGACTTAAGAAAGACGAGACGGTTCCGTTATGTTTGAAATGCAACGGTTTGCTCAAGCCTAATACAATTTCGTTCGGCCAGAATCTGGACCCGGTTGTTCTGGCGACGGCCGTCGAATGGGCGCGCGATTGCGACCTTATGCTTGCCGTCGGCTCAACGCTCGTCGTGGAACCGGCCGCCTCGATCCCGCGCATCGCCAAACAGAACGGCGCTAAACTCGTCATCATCACGCGTTCCGAAACACCGCTGGATGACATTGCCGATCTTAAAATCAGCGATTCGATCGGAGAGGTATTGGGCTGCGTTTAAAAATTGCGGTCAATCAATGATAGACATGATCTCACAGCAACAGTTAGAATTGACAGGGAAGAAAATATATGATTGGTGATGATAAAATCAATCTCAAGATCTTTCTTGTGGTTTTCATAGTATTGATCGGAGGGGCATTTTTATTAAACAGTTGTTTGTCGGACCCTCATGGATGCAAACGTACAAAAAAGGTGAGCAGAAATACAATCCAGCACGCTGTGGCGCCTCAAGAGATCATCTATTACGCTGATGTTTTCAATTTAAAAAGAACTGTCAAGGAACGCGCATTGACGGTGACCTACCTTGGCGTTAAAGAGAATAAATTGCTCTTTCATTTGGACTTCGATGATTTGATCGGCAACTTTGATTTAGGCAAGAGAGGTGTCATGAAAGAAGTTCCGGTGAACGGGGACGGGACGGCCGACTTGCTGTTGGATGGTTTTATTTTCGGTGTTTGGGGATTTTGTAATCTTGACGGTTGCACGGATGATATTTGTTTAGAAGATGATTATGTATTAAAAGTCAGACTTCTGGGAGACGGGACAAGCGTAAGTGCCGAGGGGTTAACATTGGCCCGGAAAAATCTGAAGAAATAACCTCCAGGCCTGAACCAGGCATGTGTAAAGTTTTGCGTAATTTTAGTGCCGGAAAGAATTCATGATCTATACGCTCACACTCAATCCGTCCATCGACCAATTCATCACCGTAAAGAAACTTGTCCCTAAGGATAAACTTAAAGGCGAAGACATCCGGCTTGATCCGGGCGGCAAGGGGTTTAATGTGTCGCGCGTTGTTCAGGAACTGGGCGGGAAGACCAAGGCCTTCGGCGTGATCGGCGGTCACACCGGCGAGATGGTCAAGGATCTGCTTCTTCAGCGTTCGATCCCGCATGATTTCTGTCAAGTCGACGGCGAAACGCGCACGAATCTCATCATCAACGACCGCTCGACCGGCGCGCAGACCCGCATTAATCCGCCGGGCCCGCGGCTTCGCGCCGACGACGTCAAGCGTCTGTTGGGCCTCATTGAACGCGCATCTCCGAGACCATCCTATTGGGCCATCTGCGGAAGCCTACCGCCCGGTGTGCCGGATAATATCTATCAGCGGCTGATCGCGTATCTTCAAAAAAGAGGCGAGCGGTGTGTTCTCGATTCCGACGATCAGCAGCTCAAACTGGGGCTGAAGGCCAAACCGTTTATGATCAAACCCAATGTGTTTGAATTGGAACGTCTGCTTGGGCGGGCGTGTAAAAACCGTGAACAGATTTTAAAAGCCGGACGGCAATTGACGGCCCATGCCGAGGTGGTCGCGATCACGCTTGCGGAAAAAGGCGCCTACATCGTGACCAAGAATGACGCGTGGCATTTACCTGCGTTAGACGTCAAAGTCAAAAGCGACGTCGGCGCGGGCGATTCGTTTATCGGCGGATTTCTCTGGGCGCTTGATGCCGGCAAAGATCTTCACGAAGCATCCCGCTGGGCCGTCGCCGCCGCGACCGGATCGATTATGAGAGAAGGCACGGCGCAGTGTCAGCGACGGGATGTCAATCGGTTGATCAAACAGGTGACGCTCAAAAGCTTTTAAAGATTTAAAAGGAAAGAACACCATGAGTTATCCAAAAAAGGTCAAGGGAACAGAAATGTGCATCGTTGCCCATAAGGGCGGCGTTAAGTTTTATGGCAATCCAAAGGCTTTTCAGTCGCTGGCTCAATGGATGCTTTGGCTTGGAAAATCAAAGTCGTCAGAGTATCATGATTTTCATCTTCCGTTTCATTTGATACCGCATGCTTCCTCAACGGGAAAATCGAAGAAGAATGTTTGGGTTGTGCTGACCGAAGGTGCCTCATCTCGAAAGTTTTTAAAGAAGCAGGAAAAGTTTGATGTGAATTTTATGGTTGTCGAGAAATCTGATTTAAAGGCAATGCGAGGGATGAAACCGAAGGATTGGAGCGCCCTGATGGTGCAAGGCCGACAATAGTATTTTATATTCCGTTTTAACGAGTGCCCTGTATGAATTATAACCCAGTGTCAAGAAATCACCGCCGGGTGAATGATTTTACGTTCGAGATCGCCCAGGGCGGGGGATGCATGTCGGTCTTCGGTCTGCCGTTTTTCGCAGCCGGCGTCTTTATCCTCCTGGGGGTCATGGGGTTCATTCCCGTCGAGAAATCCGGCGATCTGGGGCCGTGGACGGAATTGGTCATGCTATTGATGGCTCTTCCTTTTTTGGGCATCGGGGGATTTCTGCTGTTCGGCCGTTCGCTCATGGTCCTTGATCTGAGTTCGAGCAAGATCATCAAGGAATTCCGGTTCCTGGCATGGCCGGTTCACCGCAACGAATATCAGTTAAGGGATTATGACACTGTCGCCGTAAGATTCTCCGCGGGAGATTCCGACACGGCTGATACGTTTCCGGTCAGTCTGCACACCCGCGGGAATATGAAGTCCCTTGATCTCGACTCTCCGGCGGATTTTGCCGTCGCCCGTCAGCTCGCCTCGGACGTCGCCCATTTTCTAAAAATTTCTCTGCGTGATGAAACGGGAACTGCTCCCGTTGTCCTGACTCCCGCCGATGCCTCGAAATCTCTGACCCAACGTGTGAAAGAGGCGGGTCTCGCTGATAGCGCGGTGCCTGATCGTCCGTCGGTGATGCGATGCCGGGTGGATGATCAAGGCGGAACTTTAAGCGTGAGCACACCTCCGCCGGGATTTTTGGCGTTGGGATTTCTGTTCGCCTTGGTCCCGTTGGCCTTCCTCGCTTTTTTTGTTCCGGGACTCCTGGAGTTCTTCATCAGTTCGCACACGCCTGCGGTTGTTGGGTATATGTTCATCGGATTTCTTTTATTAGCCTTTGGTTTACCGGCGTTGCCTGGCGGCATCGGTCTGCTTTTGGGCGCCCGCATCAGCCGTCAGACTCTGCAGGCGGATG
This sequence comes from Candidatus Omnitrophota bacterium, assembly GCA_017987425.1. Classification (GTDB taxonomy): domain Bacteria; phylum Omnitrophota; class Gorgyraeia; order Zapsychrales; family Fredricksoniimonadaceae; genus JAGNTT01. The sequence goes on along the minus strand of JAGNTT010000144.1, from coordinate 560 downwards.
CGCACAAACTCACCCTGATCGAACGCACCTGGCGCAGCAGCCGTCCTACCGTTTTTTTCGTCGAGGATATCTACGGTCTGGATTGCATCACCCGTGAAGAATCGCTCAAAAAAATTAAAAGCAGTATGGGATCGGCGGCGAATGCCACGTCCAACTGGTGGGTCCGGGGCATCGAACGTTCAGCGTCCGCCAAGGGCATCACCATCAAAAGCCGAAAAGGGATTCATACATTCGGAGCGGGCCTGCCGGATGAGGAACTTATTTATCTGCACGCGCTCATTCAGCGCCGTCTGACCGGCGGGTGAGCGGAAACGATTATTCAAGGGAGCTATCATGCGTAAACTTTTAATCATCGCGCTGGTGATTGGTCTGGGGGCGGCCGTTGTTCTGTGGGTACGAACCGGGTCCGTCCGGAATGAGTCTTACGAAGCGAGCTTTGCCGCGCTGTTAAAGAAGGCCCCGCCGCCTGTGCCGTTGAATGCCGACGGGAAGCGCTCAAACGTCCCGTACGTTTTTCAACTGCATCGGGATTACTCAAGATTGATGCACCGGATCAGAAA
>JAGNTT010000143.1 GCA_017987425.1 Candidatus Omnitrophota bacterium | reverse complement strand
GCCAGAGGAGACACGGCATTCTCACCCAACAGCAGAATGTACGGTTCCAGCATCGGATACTTGCCGGGATCGTTGTGCTCGTTAACAAAGAGCTCGGCCAGTTTCGCGGGCAGCTGCTCCGGCGGCGTCTGATCGATAAGCGCGCTTAAGTTCTTTAATTTGTTTTCTTCCTCATCGGCCAGCTTCTTTAAATCATCGGACGAAAGATTCATGGCGGCGGAGGAGAAACCGGATGAAGAATCCTTTCTCATCTGATTGAACTCTTTTAAGTCGCGGGAGATTTTGTTCTTAACTTTTTGCGAAACAGACGGCGCGGCGAACAAAGGTCCGCAGGCCGGCCCCAGTAAGATCATCCAAACAGCGGTAATGACAATAAAATTCTTCATGGCTGAACTTTTAAACCTTCCTCTTCCAGATATTTTCCGAGAAGCGATTCGCTCTCTTCAAAGTCACCCATCACAGTCACTTCAAACTTCTCCGCATCCAGCGGCCACGCATAAAGATTATAATCTTCCTGCTCAATCAACTTTCCGTTGGCCTCGGAAAGATCATCAGCCGCCAGCGAGAGGACGATCTCATTGCCCACGATGCCCCACTCACCCGCAACAAACAGATGCTTGAGCAGATCGACTTTCGACTCATAGCATGTCACGCATTGCACCTGATAAACGGCTTTGCCCGCGAGCACATCGTCATCCTGAAACAATTTCTTGGATTTGAAAACAATCCCGGGACCGAAATCAGCGGTGCTTTGGAGTTGTTCCTTGAGCAAAACCCAGTCTTTGTCGGCGACGTCCCGCCTTTGATCCTTTTGAGAACGGATATCGTGATACTCGACCACATACATGCCCGTGGCAAAATCGAACCTATGAACAGTCTCATCCGCGGTCAAACATCCGCAAAGCACAAACAGCAACGGAACAACGGCGATGCATCTCACACTTTTCCACACGTGTTACTTTCTCCCGGCTAAGATTCCATTCCGATTGTCTGCAGCACCAGGTCCTTGATGGACGTCACCGCTTCCTGGGAAGTACAGTACATGTAAACAACTTTGCTAGTCGATCCGATCTGGACCTTCAGCGACTCGACCGATCCGTCAAAACAATTTTCGTTCGAATAACTGCTTTCCAGAGAAAACAGCCTCGTGTTCTCGATGTAATCGATGAGCATCTGCCGGTCCGCTTCGGTAATGAGGATTCTTTTATTCTTCTCTTCGCCGGCCGGATAATCCTTCACAAAATGCACATGGAAATCCGTAATAGTGACGGTCGTACCCTGACCTCCCATGCCCGGTTTTGTCGACGGTGTCAGATGATATTCAAGAAAGAACGTTGAACCCGGCGATACGGAACCTTTCGATCCCCTGCAATACGCATGCATGTCGCCGCAAAGGAACGCTGCGAGAAAAACCATACATCCGAGCATCAGTTGACGGTTCATAGGCCTTCTCCTCCCAGGTTTAATGCTCATCATCGGCTTCGGCTATTTTCCTAAGCGTTATGGAGATCGTCCGTTCATCGATACCGGCCGCCTTCATAAGCCTGGACGCTTTCTTCAAGTCCTCCGCATCGACGGCGGCGAAAAATTCCTCCACCTGTCCGATACGCGCGAGCTTCTCTAAGACAAGAGTTCCTTCGAACATTTCATCATCCATCACAGCTTCCTTTTCACTGTGTCCGGAGAATTGATCAACAACACCTCACTTAGTTCATTTCCGTATATTTTTTGAAATTATTAAGTATGGCCTGCCAGCCGTCCTTCTGCATGTCGACGGAATTTTCGCCCTCGGCCTCAAACGTTTCCAGGATCTTTGTCCGGTCGCCGAGATCGATAAAGACCACCTTCACTTTTCTGTTATCACCGAGAGTATAGGCGATCTCTTCATTGATTTTGACGCTGTCATAGGTCCCGCCGAAATCAAAACCGAAGCTGCCGTCCCTGGCCTCCATGCGGGCGCTGAACTTGCCCCCCGTCCTTAAGTCGCTCTCCGCCCGGGGCGTATGCCAGTCGTCGGAGGCCGCATTCCATTTGACGATGTGTTTGGGATCGCTCCAATACTGCCAGACCTTGGCCACCGGCGCCTTGACCAATGCCTCAACAGTGACCGGCGTACTTTGGGGATTGCCGCCTTCAATAAAAATTTTTTTGTCCAGATTGATCATCCATGTGATGCCGAAACGGTCGGTCAGCATCCCGAAACGCGGGGAAAAAAATGTTTCCTGGATCGGCATTTCAATCTTGCCGTCACGGCCGAGAGATTGAAAAAGCTTTTCCGCCTCATCGACGCTCTGGCAATTAATGCAGACCATAAAGTTGTTCCCGGCGGCAACCGCACCGAACTGCGGATGCCTGTCAGAAGCCATCAGGACCGCCGAAGGCGTCACCAGTATCCCGTGCATAATCCATTCCTGGGTGTCTTTGGGAAAATCCTTGCAGCCGTCGCCGGGCATCTGCGCATAGGGAACCAAGGACAGCTCACCAATCAGGCATTCTTTATAAAATTCCATCGCTTGACGGCATTGGCCGTTGAATAACAGATAGGGATTCATACTTCGCATACAGCCTCCAAAATCTTAAAAGTTTCTTATCGGTCAGGGGTGATCCGGGGATCGCCCTTAAACCGCATGATCGTGTTGATAAAAGCCGGATTGAGATAAATTTCCGGCTCCAGGCTCTTGTCCCAGTGAGACCATTCCTTCATTTCCCCGCGGTCGCGGTACAGAAGATCGTTTATGTGAATGTATTCACCGCGGGCGGCTTTCTGCGCAAGGCCGTCCATGGTTTCGTTGGATGATCCCACCCACGTATACGGTTCTTTGCTCCCGTCCTGCGTCGTGATTTTATACCAGTACAACATAGAAAACCTCCGTTACTTTTATAATATTCTGTTCAGGCGCGTTTTTCTTCCGACACATAGGAATCATGGACGAAGAAAATCTTAAGCCTTTCTTTGGCGCACCACTCGCTGCATGCGGTCTTATACTCTTCCCATTTGTCCTTTGCCCACGCAGGCACTTGGTCTTTCCAGCATTCAGCCATCGGCATATAAACTTCTTTATGCCCGGGAAATTCAAAGATCAGGACACCCTCATCGCTTGTCGCGACCAACTCTTCCCGCCATCGTCCTGTGAATGATATCTTTCCCATTGAATGAGTGCTCAGTGCCCAGTGTCAGCGGCCAGTTAAGTCCTTAAATCCTGGTCACTGATACCGACCACTGGTACTTATTTATAATCGCTCGTCATCATCGTTATCAGCACAAAGGCCAGCGCCAGCAGCCAGGGCCCAAGCGCGACCGAAAGCGCCAGCTTCAGGCTTGGTTTGAATATCGAGAAATAAAACCCGCCGATACCCATCAATAAAAAGAGCGCGGCAAAAACTTTTGTCGCGCTCTGGGAATATTTGCTGTTGTGGAGAATGTTCATGGCATTCAAAAGACAATTGATGCCGAAATACAGGTCGATGCAGGATATAAACCAGATGAAATAGTTCATAATCGTCAGCGGATAAGAATTCATCCAATTGAAATTCAGTATAACACAGGAATATAAAGTCGCATTTTGTTTCCTTTGGAAATTACCGCGCGCCTGCAAGGGCCCGGCTTTCCCACACAAGCAGGCCCTCACGCAGCACACCCGGTGTGCCGCATGAGGGCCTGATCTATTGAAACATCGCCCGATTACTTGTGGCTCTTAGAGCGATGAGAAGTGGATCTTTTCTGGGATTGGGATGCTGATCCTGCCCCTGAACTTTTGTGCTGCTGCTGACGCTGGCGGCTTTCTCCGCGATGTTCATCGTAGTTTTCACTGCGCCCTTCACCACGGTTTTCATCACTGCGGCTTCGCCCGGATGATTTGTCATGATCATCATCACGCTGCCAGTTCTGGGAAAATTGCGGCTGTGCCCAATCGTTGTGTTCTTGCGTTTCATAATCCGATTCATGACCCCGTCGTCCCTGGCCTTGGCTCTGTCGGCTTCCGCCGCCATATTCGGATTCTTCATCGAACTGACGCTGCTCACGCTGCCGGCTGGTGCCCTGCAGATTGCTGTAGTTCTGCTCACTTACGCCGTAACCCTGCTGTCCTCTATAATTCAGGTTCCGGTCCTGATCATAGGTCTGACGGGAACGCTGTCCCTGATTGCGATTGTATTGGGCACGATTGTCATAATCTTCGTCCTGATTCTGATTTGCGCGCGAACCGCGTTCGCCTGGAGAATATCCCCCTCTTTCATCCTGGCCGCGGTATTGGCTTCCGCCGTTGCCCCCATCGAAATAATTATCCCGGTTCCGGTTTCCCTGGTTGTAATTTCCCTGATTGGAATAATTTTCCCTGTTGGAATAAGGAGAAATGAATTCTTCGCCCCGCTGCCAGCCGCCTTGCTGACCTCTGTAATCCGGGTCCTGACGGCCGCGGCCGGACTGGGACTGTGGGCGGTTGGGATCTTCATTCCAGTTATCCTGATTCTGCGAACTGCGCTGACCGCGGTTGCCGTTGCCGAACTGCGTGCGGCCTTCGTCACGGTCATGATCCTCGTCCCAATTGCTCTGCTGACTGCCGAAAGGCGAATCTTCGTGCTGACGTGAACGCTGGGACTGATTTTGACGTTGTGATGATTTCTTCTGGGAATTCTGTGAGTTATTCATACGTCCTCCTTGATTTGCAGCTTTTGGATTGGGTAATGTCGGTTTTTCGTGCTGATCGGGCATGACAATTTCCGGTTCGTTTTCTTTTTCTTTTTCTTTATCCATAGTTTTTCCCTCCCAAGACACATAATAAGAAAAAGCACATAAAGAGAAGATGAAATTAAAATTTAAAAAATTTAATTATTTTTTGGGCGCCTCGGCATTCACCAGACGCGGCTTGCGGCCCTGCGGTCGGCGGATCTCCTGTTTCATCGTCGGACGCTGATTTTTATGGAAGGACTTGAGCTTGACCGTTCTTCCCTGTTTTGCCGACTCATACATGGCTTCGATGATGCGCACATCCGCCTGACCCTCGAGACCGGACGGCTCGGGCTGTTTGTTCGTCAGAATG
>JAGNTT010000021.1 GCA_017987425.1 Candidatus Omnitrophota bacterium | reverse complement strand
CCAGGATAGTTCCCCTGGTTCGAAGTCGCATAAGACTCGGAAGCCGTCGACAACGATCTCAACGTGGCCTTGGCCAACGCGTCGTTCGCCGACATCTTTGCTCTTAACAGGTTCGGAATAGCGATCGCGGCCAACAGAGCGATAATGGCAACAACGATCATGATTTCTACAAGCGTAAAACCTTTTTGATTACGTATGCGTTTCATGTGTTTCTCCTTTTGGTTGCAGCTGGAAACCGACCATCAGGAGATCGTATGAAGGAAGTATGATGACGATCATGACTGATTCTCCGACGTTCTTTGGCCCCAGCCCTAACGTTAAAAAAACCTGATTCAGCCTCCTTTCAATATCCAATAAAAAAACCCTAATCCGGATAAGGAAAAGGGTTCAAAGGTCCTAAATTGCAACTGGCTGCCCCCTAAAGGGCCCTATAGCTTTGTGCCCCATCCTTACGAATGGTTTACCACAGACTTCATCAGGTATTTCTCAAAGAGCCTCTACACCACGTAAACTATAACATGCTCATAAATGCCTGTCAAATGACCTTTCTTATTTATTTGGAGCGACTATGGTTTCTAGAGCAGACTTCTTTTTGTCCCATTCGACCATCTCCTGCCTTAGATCGGCCGCTTGGCGCTGTAAAGTCTTATTATCCCTTTTGAGCTGGTTAAGATTCTGCTGAAGCTTTTTCTCATCGGCCCAGAATTTAGGCGTTTTTTCTTCTTCATCATATTTGTTTTCAATAACTTGCAGCTCTCGAGCATAGCTGCTGTGCTCTTTGATCAGATTTTGGACACCTGATTCAAGTTTATTGATTTGCGCACGATCCCGCTCCCACTTCTCGGAGATTCCCGAATTCTTAAGGGAAGCCAGCCTTTCTTTGAGCTCGTTACGAATGGCAGTTAATTGAGGCAAACTGACTGCAGGACTTCCGTACCAGAATGAAAGCTCCTTCCATTCACTTTCCAGCACCGTGATCCGTTCGCGGGCTTCATTAACCTGTTTTGACATTTGACTCTGAGTCTCTTTGATCGCCTGAATATTTTGTTCGACCGTACCACCCTTCTTAACGATCTCCAAAAGTTTTAACACGAAGGTCTCTTGCTTCTGGCGTTCAGCCAATGAAATCCTTTTTAATGCGATTTCCTGGTCCAGCCTGATCAATAGCGCCTTGCTTTCATCTAACTTGCTCTCACGCTCTTTGTTGAGCTCGGCTTTATCTTTTGTCTTTTCCTCATACCCGCTTAGCTCCAGTTCAAGACGGGCATTATCTTTGTCAAAAAAGTCCGACTGCCGAAGAAGAGATTGTTCTTTCTGTCGTAAGACCTCGTTATCAGCATTTAAAAGATCGTTGGCCTCAACAAGATTATTGGAACTTTCGACTAGATGTTGCAGCCCTTGCGAGAACTGGTTAAGTGAACGGTCCATCGGATCGGGGGGCGCGGCAAATACATTGCCTGCGCAAATCACTCCGCATGCCACACATTTGAAGACCCAACTTAACTTTCTCATATTGATTCCCGCCCATTAACCATTAATGATCTGCGTGATGTTGATGATCGGCATAAACAAGGCGATGACAATGAAACCGACGACGATACCCAGTACACCGATAATGATGGGTTCAATAAGACTAGTCAAACCCGAGACGGCGGCATCGACCTGATCATCGTAAAATTCAGCAATCTTCAAAAGCATTTTTTCCATCTGACCAGATTTCTCGCCGATAGCAATCATACGTGTCACCATCGGAGGAAAAACTTCGCTCTTCGATAAAGGCCCCGCGATCCCTTCACCCTCACGCACGCTAGCCTGAACCCCCTCGACAACCTTCTCAAGCAATTTGTTGCCGCAAGTCTTGCCGACGATCTCAAGCGATTCGAGAATGGGCACGCCGCTTTGCATGAGCGTCGCAAGCGTCCTTGAAAAACGGCTGATCGCAACTTTTGTGATCAGCTCGCCGAAAATCGGAATTCTCAAAAGCTGCCGGTCGATCATCAAACCGCCTTTTTCAGTTTTGTGAAAACGAATCAGCAGAAAGACCGAAAGAACAATAAAGCCGATATAAAAAGGCAACGCCCTAGAAAACGAAGAACTGAAGTCGATGAGAATCTGCGTCATGAACGGAAGTTCTTTTCCGAATGAACCATAGATCGATGCAAATGTCGGAACGACTTTGACGATAAGGACGGTTGTGATCACCAGCGCCATCGAGACGATGACCGCCGGATAAATGAGAGCCGATTTGACTTTGCGCAGCAACGCGGCTGTTTTTTCAAGATAGGTGGAGATGCGTTCCAAAATGGCGGTCAACACACCGCCGGTTTCACCGACGCGGATCATGTTGATGTATAGAACGTCGAATACCTGCGTGTGCTTGGCAAAGGCAGCGGAAAGACTTGTCCCGAGCTGAATGTCGTCGCGAATCTGAGCGACGACGGCTTTAAAACTTGGATTGACGGTTTGTTCCTGCAATGCGTCGATTGCCTGGATAATGGGAATCCCTGCATCAATCATTGTGGCGAGCTGACGAGTAAAAATAACAAGATCTTCGGATTTCACCCGTCGGGCCCGCTGAACTGTTTTTTTGATGGCCGCGGCCCTTTTATCTTCCTCGATCGAAATGATCGTCAGCTTACGCTTACGCAATTCCTCAATCACCACGCTCTGATCGTCGGCCGCCATTTTGCCGCTGACGTTACGGGCATCCTGATCTTTGGCCACGTATTTAAAAGTCGCCATGGGGATTATCCTTTCCTATATGCACGTTCAATAGCTTCATCGATTTCCGTCTTCGTAGAAATGAATGTCGCCACCTGGCATGAAGTGATTGACTCGAGCTTTTCCCTTAACTCATCGGTCAAGGGATTGGTCATCACGACACTGATCACATCGCCGATCCGATCGAGCGGAATCACATGATGCTCCCGAGCAACCTCGACGGGAATGAGCTTGAAGATCTGCGGATCGATCTCATACTTAGTCAGAGAGATGTACGGCAGACCGCACTGAATGATGAGTGCCACCACAATATCCCGCTCATCAAGATATCCTAGTTTTACCAAAATTTCGCCGAGAATGCCACGGCCATTTTGCTGAATTTTAAGGGCCTGCTCCAACTGCGTCGGCGTAATTTTTTTGCGCTGCAGCAGAATTTCTCCGATTAACGCACGGTCTGAATCTTGATTGGGCATATCACTCCTACCTGTTAATGTTCGTCGGAAGTCACACGAAAGACCTCGGCGGCGGTGGTCTGTCCTTCACAGAGCCTGTCGACGATATCCTCATAAAGAATCTTCATAGACTTGTGCTCGATCGCGTAATTCTTGATATCATCCGAGGACTTTCCCTTAAGCAGCATTTCTCTGATGGCATCGTCCATTTCAAGAATTTCAGTGATCCCCAGACGTCCGAGAAATCCAGTAAAGCGGCACGACTCACAGCCCTTGCCTTCATAAAAAATCATTCCGGGCGGGATCTTATGCGAAATCTTACTCTTGATATTATCCGGTATCTCGACGGGCCTTTTGCAGTATGGACATATTTTACGGCACAGACGCTGAGCGCAGACCATGACAAGACTCGAGGCGACCAGAAACGGCTCGACGCCCATATCCACCAGGCGCGTGAGCGCGCCGGCGGCGTCATTCGTGTGCAGCGTTGAGAAAACCATCTGTCCGGTCAGTGATGCCTTGATGGCAATATCCGCCGTTTCCGCGTCACGGATTTCCCCAACCATGACGATGTCCGGGCTCTGCCGTAGGATTGCCCGAAGTCCCGAGGCAAATGTAAGCCCGATATCCGGCTTCACTTCAATCTGTGTAAGTCCCTCGATCAGATATTCAACAGGATCCTCAACGGTAATAATGTTTTTATCAACAGTATTGAGCTGATTTATGATGGAATATAACGTCGTCGACTTACCGCTACCCGTCGGGCCCGTAACCAAAATCATTCCGAACGGCTTGGCGATGTTCGCCTGCATGATCTCGATGGCGCGCGCGGAAAAACCGAGCTTGATAAATCCAAGCGACAAATTGGCCTTGTCCAAAATACGCATGACGATCTTGGAACCATGCGTCGTCGGAAGAACGCTCACGCGGAAATCCACTTCCTGGGAAGCAATGCGCATCTTGAAGCGCCCGTCCTGCGGCACATGCGTTGCCGTAATATCCAGACGCGCCATGATCTTTAAACGAATGACAACGGCGCCCTCGCTCTCTTTCGGAATGTTCAATATATCCTGCAAAATCCCGTCGATGCGATAACGCACGCGCATGTCCTGCTCGGTAGGCTCCAGATGAATATCGGATGCGCGCTGTTTGATGGCCTCCTTGATGACCAGGTTGACCATGCGGATGATCGGCGCCTGCTCCCCGGAATCAGCATCCGCGACGCCGCCTTCTGAAAGTTCGCCGTCTGTGACGATTTTGAAATCTTCAATATCGATGTCTTTACTGATTTGTGAAACACTTTGCGGCGTCGGCGCTCCGTAAAAGTTATTAATGGCCTTAAGGATCTGCGTTTCCGTCCCCATGACCACATCGACGTTTTTTCCTGTGATGTTCTTAATATCATCGATGGCAAACACATTAAGCGGATCGGAAATCGCCATTGTAATGGTGTCGCCCAGTTTTGATATCGGGATAATGTTATATTGGCGCGCGATTTTCTCAGGGATAACTGTCTTAAGATTGGGGTCGAATCTATATTTACTCAGGTCGATCGACGGGATATGAAGCTCACGCACGAGCAGGATCATGAGCTCTTTTTCGGAAATAAGCTTCCGGTCGACCAGCGCCTTACCGAGGCCGATGCCCATCTTTTTCTGCCAATCGACAGCAAGCTCGATGTCCTCAGGCTTGACGTTGGGAAGCTGAGTGATTGCTTTTAAAATGCGTTCTCTGACTGAGTCCAGCATATTGGTTTCGAATACCTGTTTTATTTATTTTAACGGTTCATCAGGCGCAGTCACGCGCACCACTTCCTCAAGTGTCGTCAAACCGTGGCAGGCCTTCATGATTCCGTCTTCACGCATGGTTGCCATGCCTTCCTTACGGGCCAAATTCTTAAGACTGATCTCACTGGCATCGGACAAAATCGCCTCCCTGATTCTAGGGGTCAGCGCCATAATCTCAGTGATTCCCACACGGCTGTAATAGCCCGTATTAAAACAATGCGGGCAACCTTTACCGCGGAAGAATTTTTTGTCTTTGCCCGGCACAATAGATCCGATCATCAGCCGCTCGTATAGAACATCAGGAACTGCGTATTCTTCTTTGCATTTGGCACAAATCCGGCGTAAAAGGCGTTGGGCAATGATGCAAATCAGCGACGATGTAATGAGAAACGGTTCAACGCCCATATTGATCATACGCGTGATCGAACCGGAAGCAGTGGTCGTATGAAGCGAACTGACGACCAGGTGGCCGGTGAGCGCGGCCTTGACCGCGATGTCGAGCGTCTCGCTGTCGCGCACCTCACCGATCATGATGACGTCGGGGTCCTGGCGCAGGATCGACCGCAAGGAAGCCGTGAACGATAACCCCACTTCCGCTCGGATATTCACCTGATTGAACCCCTTCATCTGATATTCGACGGGATCTTCAACCGTGACGATATTTTTACCCGGAGAATCGACAAATTTTAAAATGGAATAAAGCGTTGTGGTCTTACCGCTTCCCGTCGGGCCGCACGCAAGGATAAGACCGTGCGGCCTCACGCAGCTGTCTTTAAGCCTCTGCATCGACGGCGGTTCAAATCCGAGTTTGCTCATATCAAGCATCTCGAGATTTTTATCCAAGACACGAAGGACTATCTTTTCACCCATCGCCGTCGGCAGAACGCTGACGCGAAAATCGACCTCCTTGTTATCGGAAGTGACCATTTTAAAACGTCCGTCCTGCGGAAGCCTGTGCTCGGAAATATCCAGACTCGAAATAACCTTGAGGCGGGAAATGATGGGAAAGTGCAAAACCTTCGACATCCGGTCGATCTCGCGCAGCATCCCGTCGATGCGGTAACGGATGCGCAGACTGTCTTCCATGGGTTCGATAAAAACGTCGCTCGCCTTGGCCACCACCGCCTGCTGAATGATCGTGTTGGTAAGCTTTATGATCGGGGCGTCCTGCGTCAGGCTTTCGATCTCATTCTTGGCTAAATTTTTATGTCCTTCTTTGACCAGTTCGAGATCTTCGGTGTCTTTAATGTCCTTGATGATCTTTTCGAAAACGACGTTGGAATCCGTCGAATAATACGTGCTGATGGCCTTGACGATGTCCTTGGTCCTGCCGACGACAGGATTGACCACCAGACCCGTCAGGGCTTTCACGTTATCCAAAGCAAAAATATCCAGGGGATCGATCATGGCGAGGGTCAGATGATCGCCGATGCGCGCAACGGGAAGGATTTTATATTTGACAGCCACATCCTGCGGGATAAGGCCGATAACTTCCGCCGGAACTTTCAGGCGGTTGATATTCATGAGAGGAAGACCGAGCCCTTCGCTGAGAAGGTTGGTCAGCTGATCTTCGGAGATGAAATTGAGCTTAACTAAAATCTTGCTTAATTCACCGCCGAATTTTTTCTGCTCCTCGATCGCCGCCTCAAGCTGGGCCGGGGTGATGATCTGATCGCGGATCAGAATTTCCTGGAGACGTTCTTTGAGAGAGGCCATTATTTATGGACGACCGGTAAAATTTCTGATTATCCGTTAACTGCGGAACGCTCAAATCAACCCGAACGATTCGAATCCAATAAAACCCGTCAGACGGGCTATTGAGCGTTCGGAGCGTAATATTTATTTATGGAATTGACGATATCACTGGCCGTTGCCACGAAAACCTGCACCATGCAGCCGGTGATGAGTTCAACGTCTTCCGCCGCCTGGACATTCAGGGGATTCGACATCGCAAGCGTGAGACTTTTGCCGATTTTGTCGATAGGGATCAGGCAGAACTGACGGCAAACATTTTCCGGAACAGTCTTGATCACATCCGGGTCGATCTCATAATTTGCGAGGGGTAAATACGGAAATCCGTACTGGGAGGTCAGGGCCTGAGCTATATTTTCTTCGGTGGCAAACCCGAGCTTGACGAGAACTTCACCAAAAAGACCGCCGTTGGTCTTCTGATGATCAACCGCCTGCTGAACCTGTGGACGGGTAACGATCCCGCGTTCAACCAGCAATTCGCCCAAATGCTTGTTTGTTGTTCTACGAAAGTGTCTCATATCAAAACAGATGCCTACAGAAAAGCTTTATTATAATAAATATTAATTTAAGTGAACGTACTATAGCGTATTGTCTGCGGGTTTGTCAATTTATCAGGAAATTATTGTAGGCGCGAGATTCACACAACACCCGCATTTTAAAATACCGAGCGTTTCTTGCTGAGATTAAGCAGGAATCCCAGCATAATGGAAAACACCAGGAACGATGTGCGTCCGTAACTGATCAAAGGCAGCGTGATCCCGACCACCGGGAACATCCCCATAACCATCCCGATGTTGATCACCACCTGCAGCGCCAGAATGGTGACAATCCCGATGACGACATACTGGCCGAATTTGTCCTTAACGCTCTCTGTGATCTTAAATCCGCAAAATATGATCATAAAATAACAAAAGACCACAAACAATGACCCGATAAGCCCCCATTCTTCCCCGACTACCGAAAAAATAAAGTCTGTGTGACGTTCCGGCAGAAAGTTAAGCTGGTTTTGTGAACCGGAAAGCCATCCCTTGCCCCAGAACCCTCCCGACCCGACTGCGATCTTAGACTGAATAATCGTGTACCCCGCGCCCATGGGATCAATATTGGGGTTAAGAAATACCAACAGACGGTCTTTCTGATATGGCCTCAAGATGTGCCAGGCAAACGGGGCCGCAATAATGCAGAATCCCATAAAACTCATAAAGATTCTCTTATCGATCCCGCTGGAAAACAGAATGACGACAAAAATCCCCGATACGAGAATAGCCGTTCCCAGATCAGGTTGCTTGAAAATGAGCAGAACGGAAAGCCCCACCCAAAAAAGCGGAATAAAGAAATCCGCCCACAACGTTTTGAGCGATGAAGACAAAGTAAACGACAACCGCGGACGGCGCTGGCTTAAATACCGCCCCAGCATCAAAATAATAGTGAGCTTCGTTAATTCAGAGGGCTGAAAGCTGATCCCTCCCAAGTTGATCCATCGTGTGGCACCGAGCGCGGACCTTCCTCCGAAGTCCGTCCACAATAAAAGCAGAATGTTAACGGCGTAAAGAACATAGGCGATGTCAAAAAACTTGCGGTAATCGAGACGCGAAAGAATGTACATGAGCACGAGCGACAAAAACGCGCACCACATCTGGTCGTAAAATACGTCGCGTCCCACCCTGGAATTATTATATGAGGCGCTGTAGAGAGTGATTAAACCCATCCCCATGATGCATATCGTAAAAATCCAGATCGTTTTCGAGATACTTCTATAGCTGATCATAAGTGCTCATTAACTTTTAACGGTAACACGCGTTTTCCCTGCATGTTTTATTCAAATGAAAAAGATACCGGTGATCGGCGACCCATTGATAGACGAGCGGCCCTATCAAGCCGGATCCGGGCGCATACAACACAAGAACCATAGGCCAAAGCATCGGCATCACAAACGAAAGACGGCGGAACACAAAGAATCCCGCGTACAACTTCTTTTCTTCTCCTAGCAAATATGGAGGCTCAATCAGATGAATGCGGCTGGTGGCGGTCTTTTTATTTAACTGCGGATGAAGTTCCGACAAATCCGGATGCGCCTGAAAATCCACATACTCCACCTTGTTGAACAAATCCATCACTTTAAGCTGACGAACGCTGGCGCGGCAGAATCCGCAATGGCCGTCATAGATCAGCTTCAGCCTCGATGCTGCGGCATGATATACGCGCCGGTGCTCAATCCACCGCACAATGTCCTGGGGATTTATAAACAGCGTCAGCTGCGCCGGGAACAAAAAGAAAAAGATCGCCGGAACATCCATCGTCAGAATCAGCACAATATGGAAGAATATGCCGGCATAAACGGCGGAAATGCGCGTCCTGGGAATAAACAGCAGGAACCCAAGCAGGAATTCCGTCACTACAATTGAAATCCCGATAACGTAACACAGCGTCGGATGCATGGCCAGCCATTCCTTGAGCATGAAGTGTTTCATCACTCCGGAGGCAGGCATGTTCATCAAATAATAAAGCGGATTACCGGTGATCCAATTGCCCTCGCCGGTAGTTTTATAGAGAGCCGTATAAAAGAATGTACTCGCGATCTGCATCTGCAAAAGCCTCTGCAGAAAATACGGCCGGAGCCTTTTGTACGGATCGGAACAGCAGTCAAACAGACTGTCGACGGAGAAATAGTCGCCATGATACGGCGTGATGCACATCAGGAAAAGCGTGACCAGAAGAATATCCCACGAAAGCGTCCCGATAAAATAAGAATTCAGCGCATAAAAATAATAACAACAGGCCGTCATGACAATACAGCTGATCTGCGACCGAAGACCGATGAGAAACGCGAACCAGCTCAGGCAAAAGAGCGCCGCGAAAAAGACGACCAGACTGTCCGGGCTTTTGTAAACGAGCTTCAAAAATTCTATGGTAAAGAAGCTGGTATTGGCCTCCCTGAAGGCGTTCGACAAAAAATTATCTTCCAGACGAAAGAGCAGCGGAAGCACATGAAAGCCCGTGGTCAGCGCCGCGAAGATCCGGAAAAAGGAAAGCCCGATCGAAGGCCGCTCATCCAAAAATAATCTGTTCCAAAATTTTAACACTTTATTGCCCGTTCCTACTTTCACATTGATAAAGAATGTACCTTTTCTGCCTGAAATACTCCGTTGTGACCGACGGATACTGCACATAACTCACCACAAAACTTTTAAAGTACGGTAATTTCCACTGCAGAAACGCGCAGGTGCGCTGGCGATTATCCGGCGATGCAAACGCAAAAAGCGCGCCTCTGCGGATGTTGTCGTAACCAATGGGCCTGGTCTGCAGTATATCGTGCGGATCGATCAGCTGCGGCTGGTTATCGGCGGTGATCCCGTAAATCTCCACGCTGGACGCAGCATCGTCCACCCGGAAGAACATGATCCATCCGGCCGGAGGAAAAAGGAATTTGACCTTGGGAAGCTCACGCTTGAAGAAAGGGTTCAAATAAATCGTCCGCAGCGATTCATAATGAAAAATGAAAAGCCAGCAGACGACAAAGACGGAGATAAGACTGTTACGGACGCTTTTGTTCATGGCATCCCGGGGATTTCAATTCTTTTTGAAAACTTTGATTATGGACTTACAGGGGTCTTCACGGTTTTACCTAACGAATAATCCACGTAACCGGCGAGAATCTCCTGGATGTTTTGCGGCGGCGGCGCCCCGAAATAATGCGAGATGATGGCATGCGCCATCTCATGCCCAAGAATCCCGACGGTCAAGTCATTGATCGAGAGATAAATCGTTTTTGTATCATCAAGATAAAAGGCCCTCTCCTCCATATTGATGCCGGTCATCTTATAAATAACAACCTTCATCGTTTCCTGGTCCTGTAAAAACTCGATGGTGGCCTGGAAGGTATAAATGTGCACGCCGAGAATCCGCGAACTTTCCTGAAAGATGGCATCAAGCGTGTCTGCCAGAACCTGTTTGGGTTCTCTCAAGGCGGGACTGAAATAATTTTCCGACTGCAGAAAATAATCATAATTGAGTTTCTTTAAGACCAGCAGGATATCGAGTTCGGCCGGCCCGTAGACCGCAAAATATTGGCTTGTGACGATGTGTGTGGGAGCGACTTTTGATGCCGGATAAACGGAAGGAACGGCGCCAAGCAGCATGAACGCAATGATCAGATAAAAATATCGGCGCATGAGGGTTACACTTTGAAATAATCCGTGTTGTCGCGAATGTCCTCGAGAATCTTTCTCGCTTTTTCCCTGTCCGAGGCGTGTCCTGACCAGTCCCCTGTCTGCAAAAGATCTTCAAGCGCTTCACAACTCCGCTTCAACCGGCTGTGATGTCCATAAAAGACATCCGACATTTCCTGAAGGCACTTGGCAAGGTCCTTGAGCTGGTCTTTGTCCCGGACGGAAAAATTCCTTCTTAATTGTCCCTTCTTCATAAGATCGACTTCGCGCTTGAGACGAAAAATCGGTCCCGCAATACGGTGGGAAATCAGAAGCGTCATGACCAGAACGAGGATGGCGGCGAGAGATGCCACGACAACAACGGTCAAACATAATGCCGGAAGGATAAAGTCCGACGTCGGCTTCGCGAAGATCTTGGTGTTTTCGATCGCGACCGTCGTTGAATTGCGCGTTAAAAAGAAGACGATCACGCCGATAAAAAAAGACGAAAGAATTACAACCAAGGCGAACCTCAGCATGAACGTCAGCTGAAATGGGGCATCGATGATCCATTGTTTGCGTTGAATACGGTTGCCCATATGATGTCCTTATTTGAGTTATATGCCTAGCGCCTGGGAGTCAACAATGATCTGGGTTTTCATTTTGAGTCCTTCCAGCCACCGGAGGATCTCTTCCCGCTGTTTCTCTTTAACTAGAAACTCCTGAATCTGCGGACGGACTTCTTCTAAAGTTTTGGAAACAAAAAAAACATCCCTGTGATGCTCGTAATACCGCAGGATATCTTCTTCACTGACGGAAACGCCCCCCTCAAGTTCTTTATTCTTGGCCGTGATCATGCGCTTGAAGAGTTCCTGCTCCCAGTATTGCTGCATTCCGGCCAATAGCTGCGGATCTTTATCAAGACCGCGGCGTTCGGCCTCACGAAGGACTACTTTTTTGGTGATGTATTGTTCAAGAAATGCCTTAGGGTCGGAAGGATCCCCGAGTGAAGAGCGCGACAGATGAAAGGCTTCCCAGAATTCATTCTTGGAAATGCGGATATTATCGATCTGCAGCGCCGCCGGTTCTTGCCTTAAGGAGGTAATGGCAAGTGTCAGGGCCAAAGAAGCGAGGATAACCCATAAATAACGCATAATAGTCCTTATTATCCGCCGAACAACCAGACAAGTCGGATAACCCCAAAGCATGCGCAGAAGATTTCGAAGAAATTTTCATACGGTGATGCAAGGGGTGAATTAGAAATGCGTTTTTATTATACCCGGAGTTAATCACTTCTCCAGAGAAATCTCTCACATTCTTGGTTCAGAGTCAGGCGTTTTCATCATCCCAAGTTCCAGGGATGATTACGGATAATACGCGGGCATTTCTTTCTTGAGCCTGATGTTGTTTTCGATAAATTCATACGCGCCGGCATCCAGTGTGAACCCTTGAAAAGCGGAGGAGTCTGTTTCAGTGATCGGATGGTACGCATACAACCCGATCTTGGTCGCCGGCTCAAAGCTCAGGAACTGGCTTGGCTCAAGGATTTCGTAATAAGCGCGGTATGCGTCGAAAATATTATCGAGAACTCTGGGTGCGAACGATCCCGGCGGAAGGACCGGAGGCGTGACCGGCGGTTCGACCGGAGGCTCGGTCGGTTCAATCACACGTACGGCCGCCGGGACACCCGGAGCAAAATTGCCCGCCATATCGGAAACACCGTCTGACGTGACCGAAACATTCCCACGTCCCGTGGTGGTCTTTGGGTCTAATTCCTTTTCCAGATCTCCATCGGGCGCAAAACCGGAAAGATTATCCGTGGCATCGAACGGAACTGTCACGTCACTGGTGAATGTGCCGTCCGGACCGTGTGTACCCTGCGGAGTTCCGGGGTGAATGACGGGAGCGGTCTTGTCAACATTAAGCGATACGCGCACAGGAACCGCTTCATTGCCGGCCCGGTCTCTGATGATGCCGGAAGTGAGCGTCAATCCCCTTCCTTCTGTGGTCGTCTTGCCCGAAGGCAATATCGTCGTCAAAGAGCCGCCGGGCAGAAATCCCGAACGTTCATCTGTCGCATTGAAATTCACGGTAACGTCATGATTGTACCAGCCGTATTGGTTCGGATCTTCGTATGACGCCGAAATGACCGGCGCAATCGTATCGATCCAGAACGGACCCAAGTGAACGCTGGACGAAGACAAACCGCGGAATTCATCCACGGTCTTCACATGGAACCACCAGCTGTCACTGTCGACCGGCGTTGTAAATGATGTTGAGAAAATCCAGTCGCCGTTAGCATTCAACGACGCATTGACCGCATCGGCGCCGTTATTGGGACTTGTATTCGGGATCAAATCGAACAGATACGAAAAGGCCAACGGATAACCGGTGTCGATTTCCTGTCCAGCTCCCGATCCGCCGACGGAACCTTGCGCGGCCTGAAGTTTGATGTTGTGGGCAATCACATCATAATCGCCCGGCGCTGTCCCCAGATCATTATCCATGATGGAACCGGCGGTGGATGTGATGCGGGCATTTCCGTTTCCGGCATCGACGAAACTTAAAGCAATGTCTCCGCCGGCCGTGATCGTGGCATTGCCGCTGTCGGTCACAACTTTCGATCCGATGGCCATCGTGTATTTGCCAGTCGCTGAAGCAGTGTATGAACCGCAGCATCCCAATGTGGGATCAGGCAGCTGCCATGTGACATCGATCGTATTATCATTGGTCCATGTGGATGTGTCGTGCGACGGACTGGTCACATTCTTCGGCGGTCCGACAACCGGATCGACATCATTATCAATCGTGATATTACCGCGGGACGTATGCACAATATCGCCCTGTGCCGTCAACTCGATATTTCCTTTGCCGGCGATCGGCGCATCGATCAAAAGATTACCATTCGCCGCGGCAGTGATTTTCCCGCCGGGAGCATTATTGGTGATGCCATCGCGGCCACGCACACCGGCGTTAAGTCCGGTCAGACCGCTTAAATTACCGACGGCAAATCCTTTGCGATTACTAATTATGATATCTCCCGATGTTTTATTAAGTGCGGAAATTTTGTTCACATCTGTAATCAGTCCGCCGTTTGGATCGGTCCCGGTCATTCCCTTATTGGAAGAAAGTGCTAAATTATCGGCCTGGATAAGCCCGTCGACCTGACGGATGAATCCGCGGTCCGCCGTCAAAAACATGTTGGTGCCGGATTTTAAAGTCGCGCCAGGAGCTGCAGTCGCATTGCTTTTTTCAATATTCATGACGACGTCGTTAAAGTCACGGTCGCCTAAACCGTAAATATCTTCCCAGCTGTACTTGATTCCATCAATAAGCACGTGGTTGAGATTGAATTCATTGAGTGTCGGATCGGTGTGATAATGCCAGACATCTTTCGTGTCGGTAAAGACCGTGTAGTAGCCGGCCGGATTGGTCTGGCTGACACTGAAACTTCCTCCGAGCGGTGTCACCCCGTCCCTGCCGATGTCCGGACCTTTAAGAAGCGGCACATAAACAATCTCCCCGCCCAGCTTGAAGTAATAACCGAATTCAAGAAAATGATAACTGCGTTCCGCTGAAAGATACGTGATGCGGAAATTGGTCAGGCTGCTGCCTTGCGGAGTACCGAGAATAAGATTATTACCGGCAAAAATGTCCAGGATGCCGTTGCCCGAATCGATCGTCACACCATTGTCGACGATATAATCGCCGCCCGATTTGCCGCGAAAATGTCCGCCCTGGGTGGTAACGCTGGCGCCGCTCAAATGGACGACTTGCCCTTCGGTTGCCTGAATATCCACATCACCGCCGTGCGTCCTGATGGGAGCGTTGAGGTTGATATTACCCGTGTCACTTAACAAGGACACATTTCCGCCGTGAGTGACGATCGTGTTTCCGTTCTGATTGATGTCGCGTCCGGCATGGACGATAAATGTTTCAGTATCAAAATTAGTGAAATCAAGAAGACCGCCGCTTAATTGAAAATTAACGTCGAGGTCCGCTTCAACAACAATGTTCGACCCGTTATGGTCGGCAAAGATGTCGGCCCACGCATCGTCGATGGTGAAGAAATCCGGATCCAGGAGAATCGTTCCGGGTTTTCCGCTGACGGAAGAAGCATCCATCGTTCCTCTCGCCAGATCAAGATGTTCGGCGCTGAATTCAATGAAACCGCCATTGGCGCCGGCCTCTGATGCGCTGGCATCCACTGTCCCTGTGTTGACGACGGAAGAATTATCTCCACCAGATGTCAGAAATATTTCACCATTTCTCTCAACCAGGCTGTTGGCGGTAATGATTCCGCTGTTGTTGACGGAATTACGGATCACGCCGTTAAGTGAATTGGAAGTCAGTATTACACGACCGCCCTCGGCATTGATGCTTCCGCTGTTGGCAACAGCCGCCTGTCCGCTCTGAACATTCTCCGACGGACGATTAACTACGATTGAAATCAAACCTTTCGGATCGAGTTCAACAGTCGCCGCTTTGCCGGAGGCCAATGCCACGCTTCCCAAACGGGCCTCAATGGCGCCGCTGTTTTCAACACGGTTTCCGAGTAATGCGACATAGCCGCCCGGTCCGACTGAAATGATTCCGCGGTTGATCACATCTTTGCCATCACCGGAGAACTGATAACGGCCCGCCAGGAAATCTTCATTGGAAATATCAAGAGTTGACGCAAGCAGCCCGGCCGTATCCACTCGAGCCGTCTGACCGAATACAACACCGTTGGGATTGATCAGAAATACTCTGCCGTTGGCACTCAAATTGCCCATGATTTCCGACGGATCGATGCCGACGACCCGGTTTAACGCAACACTGGATGAAGAAGGCTGCAGAAAACGTACGGATTCATTCTTTCCTATAGAGAAACTCTGATAATCGGCAATCATTTTGTCGCTGTGCTGATGAACATTGAGACTGCCGTTGTCCGGCCTCTCGAACGACGCCTGCCCGGCGACAACTTTTTCTCCCTGCGGAAGCGCAAATACAGGACCGGTCGGAGCTGTGAGGAATAAAACTAAGATGACGACTATTCTAAATTGCAGAGTACGCATGAACACTCTCCTTTATGGCGCATAAATTTTAAAATGGTTCTAGAAACGGTACGTGAATTCCACCCACGGATGGGCGCTTTTTCCGTCGGTCGGCTTGCCCGCGGCCGGGTAACCGACTTCGCATCTCAGAGAAAGATCATCTCTCAAATTAAATCTCATCCCGAAACCGTAACCTCTGAGCGTTTCGTTTTTCTCCTCGCCCGAAAGTGGCTTATTCAAATGCGTAGTCGCGATGTCGTAAAAAAGAACAAACCGGAGAGTATCATAAAGCAGCTCTTCTCTGGCAAAGGGAACGCTCTTTTCACGCGGAATAAAATATAACGGAACGGAAAGTTCTAGGGCTGAGTAAATACCGCTGTCGCCCGAATGCTCGGCGGGCGGATAACCACGCACGCTTAAGGCGCCGCCGGCCTGGAACTGCTCGGATGAAGTCAGATTATGATTGGACCACTGGGCGATATTCTTCCATAAAAGTGATGTTTCCTTAGGAGTAGCCTGAAGACGAAAATACGTGAAGCTTCCTTTGTCAAAACGAGCCCCTGCTCCTGCCCGGGAAGCCTCATCATCTTTGGATTCGCTGGCTCCGAATATATCGGAAAACCCGTTGTCCATGGAGACCGCCACGATATTGCGGCCCCATTGGTCTTCGACGTCCCAATCAAGACCAGTTTTAAGGACACGAAGCTCATCTTTGGAAAGCTGTTCGCCGAGTATCTTGTTGCGGACACTTTTATAATCAAATCCGACGCTGAGACGCAGATCGTTGGTTTCCGTCTTGATCAGACGGTGAGCAGTGAAGAGCCCGAAAATCTGGGCATCGCCTTCCGCCTGCAGGTCGTCAAATTCTTCGCCGAGTTTGATCTTGCTGTTGACCGCGTATAAACCCAAATCCCAGGTTCTGTTGACCGGCAGCACATACCGCACCTGCTGCATCACAAGCCGGGATTCATCGGAAATCTGGCCTTTGAGATAAAAAAGATCCTCGAATCCCAAAAGATTGTCATGTTCGAAAAACAACGAATAACGATTCTGGCTGATGTAACGCGAACCGTAGTTGTCGTATTCGAAACCAACATGGATGGGACGCTGTTCTTCCATCTGTACGATCACGTCGGTTGTTCCCGGCTCTTTACCGGGAACCAGGACCGCCTTGGCTTTACGGTCGGGATGTTCGTTTATATAAACAAGCGATCTTTGCAGCGCCGAGAAATCGAATGCGCCACCGGGCTGCGCGTTTAAGTCACGCCTTAGCTCTTTGGTTTTAAAATAGCGGTTGCCGCGGATTTCGACATTCCCGGTCTTGGCTTCGAGCACTTTAATAACGAGAACGCCGTCTTTGATAGACTGGACGGGCAAATAGGCGCGAGATGTGATGTAACCTTTTTTACGGTAAGCGTCCGTAATACGGTCGGCCACTTCCTGCATCTGATCCAACGTCAGGTCGCGTTTCTGGTATTCGACGATAATCTTGGCAAGTTCTTCCGGGGTAAGAATACGGCTGTCTTCAATCTGGATCTCTGTGACTTGGACGGTTCGGGGAGCGGATCCGCTTTCCGCAAGGCGCGGCGCTGCTTCTGTGACTTCGGCAGGAATTGTCTTGCGGACTTTTATCTCCAGAAGGCGGGTGCGTTCAAGATCCTGTTCCTGGCGTATTTCACCGCCGGTGGCTTGTGCAGCATCGACCGCGGCATGAACATCCTGACTTGAAACTAAGATGAAAAGAAACCCGATAAACCAAACTCTGACGCGATCATTCAAATGCTTCATAAATTTTCCTACTCCTTGCAAAAATTAAAGATTCATCCCATCTTTATGCAGTGTCATCTTAAGTTTCCCCCCATTAAAGAGGGGTTAAAAGAAGATTAAAAAAACATGCGGGCCTGCAAAAATCGAAGTGTGGAAATACCAGCGTATCGAAGAGTACAACAGGGATTTGACCGGTATATATCAATGCAGTCGCGAAACTGAGATATTATAGATAAAATGCCGATCCGTCAAAAGATATTTAAATATGGCGCGTTTTGCTTAAGAGAGGCATAATTACGTCAAAAACGTCATCGCTTCAGCGAAGACCTTGCCTTTTCCTCATCCATCCTTGTTCTTTGTTCCTGGATTTTAATGAAATAATCCTTCATTTCTCCGCGAAGCATAAAAATGACGGGCCAGATGAAAAAGGCGGTAAAAAGCAGATAAACGGAAACGGTGACCAGCGGAAAGGAAAAAAGGATTTTGTCGTGCCCAAGGAAATCGGATAAGACTTTCCAGAGAACTCCAAAAGTCGCAAGTCCGTAAAGACCAATCGTCAACTTGCGAGCAACAGGGCGACGATTAAAAACAGCCACAGAAAGCCCCAGGAAAAGAAGCGACCAAAACAGATAGATAATGACGGTAATTGGCGTCTTTTCAATAGATGTGTCGGAAGGAGTAGAGACGGCCGCCCCCAAGAAAGCCAAGCCGAGAACCATGTTTAACCCAGTAAAAATTTTCAAAATGATTTCTGTCATTCAACCCTCAGTTTTACACTTAATAAGTCTTAGTCAACTGTAAGCTCACCCTGCTCATCCGGCTTTGAAGGGGCATGATAACGCACAACGGCAGAGCCTCCCTCGACAAGATAGAAAGAATGCATGACCGATTTACCATAAGGAAAAACCTGGTCTTGATCCGGAACCGTCCCTTTTTTATAGAATGATTTTTTATGTGCGGCCGCAGACACAATATTGAACGTATGTCCGCCGCTGGCAAGGATCACCTGAAGCCGGCTGAAAGCCTCCACAAAGATGGCCGGTTCGTTATCAATGACGATGTAATGACCGATCACATCCGTGGATTCAGCAGGCCCTTCACATTCAAAAAGAACACTTCCCGTCCTTTGCGGATTACCGATCGCTACAGGGGAATGAATGACATACTGCTGACTGATGCCGCAACCTGAAAAGAAAACAAACGCTATCAAGACATAAAAGATACGGCTCATAGGTTATTTACCTGCCCTTTCTCGGCATTATTGAATATCATATCTATGAATAAAAAAATTCCGCCAGCCTGCGGAAATGCAAGAAAATAACCGATGTTAAAAGTTCAGATGCAATAAAGAAACGCAAATGACGATCAATGACCCTCTCCATAGTCGCCATAGGCAACGCTCGCGCCGTAATCCCCATATTCAAT
>JAGNTT010000142.1 GCA_017987425.1 Candidatus Omnitrophota bacterium | reverse complement strand
ACTCGAGCCAGAAACTAACTTTTCTGACGATCATTTGGGGCTGCGATTTATAGCGTTTGTAGCCTAAAAGAATGAACGGCGCGATCGTTAAAATCGCCATGGCATCCCCCATCCACCAGGTAAACCATGCATCGAGGACCAGCTCATTGGGGACCAGACCGGCCGCCGTGATCGTGACCGAACCGATCACCGATGAAATTAAACTAATGACCAACGCGATACCGGTGAATTTATAAACATCCATGGTCCGATAAAACGGATTGCGCTCGCCGACAAATTTCTTTAACAGATACGCCCCTGTAACGGCCTCCAGCGCATTGCCGGCGCTGATGAGGACCGATGTAATGACAATGGGCAGACCAACGCCCGGAATGTTGGCTTGAAACATCAGAAGATTAGCGGTGAAGGCCCCTAGCGCGATGGCCGGCCAAATACGGTAACCAAAAAAAAGGACCGCCGAAAGACCGATCGCAGACGGCGGCCATAAAGGAGAAGCGTTGGTGCTTTGGAAAGCGACAAAGAGGCAATACCACGCGATGAAACCATAAACGAAACCAACGGCCGCAATCAGCAACACCCAATGAATGAATTGTTTCAGGGACAGACGCTGTCCACTCATGACCCTACCTTTTTTGTTCTGGACAAAAGAGTATCGATCGCTGTCAGCAGCTCGCTGATTTCAAAAGGTTTGGCGAGAGCCGGATAAAAGGATTGATCGACAGTGATTCCCCAGTTTTTATCTTCTCTGGTCATCGCCGCCGTCAAAAATAAGGTTGGAATATTTTGTGTATGCGGATCAGCCTGAAGCAAGCGTACGGCTTGTCCGCCGTTCATATCAGGCATCAGGACGTCCATGAGTATGATATCCGGCAGATAAGCCTTGGCTTTTTTGATGGCATCTTCGCCGCAGTCGGCTTTTATGACCGCGAATCCGCGGGAAGACAAGTCGAGCTCGAGAAGCTCCAGAACATCGGGTTCATCGTCAACGACCAGTATCGTGTTGTTCAACGTCATGGGACACCCCCTTTTGGCGAGTCTGCCCTAAATTTAAAAGGCTTTTGATCGTGTTTAAAAGTTCCTGCCTGTCGAAAGGTTTGGTCATGTATTTCTCCGCGCCGACAACACGGCCGATGATACGGTCGGCATCTTCGTTGCGCGCGGTGAGCATGAGGATCGGAGTGAGGCTGTCATCCCGTTCACGGCGGATTTTCTTGCACAGCTGGCGGCCGTTCATTTTCGGCATGGACAAATCGAGGACGATCAAATCGGGCTGTTCCGCCAGATATTTGGCATACCCCTCTTCACCGTCGTAAGCGCAGACAACCTGATAATTCTCCCGCTCAAGATCAATCTTTAAAAGTTCAACTAAATCTCTTTCGTCATCAATAAGCAAAATTTTGGGAAGCTTGATCTGCATCATCTTGGAACAGTAATAACGGATAAATTTCAGCTCGTCACTTTTGGTGCTGTCAATGATCTTGATGCCCACACAATACTGACCGTTCATTTTCGCCAGCCACATGACTTCCGTTTTAAAGGAAACCTTTTCGTCGGCTTCGATATCCACATTAAATTCCAGAACCTGTCCCACATCAAACATGTCAGGAGATATAAAGCTCATACCTTCGGCGCTGACGTCCATCATGGTCACATCAAAGGAGACCCTCGATGTGTTGGCCACGCGGTAAGTCGCGTTCAACTGGACGTTGTATCTCTGGTACGATCTTTTTTCAACCATACAAATCCTTTTGTAAGCCGGAGCTTAGTTAAACCGCGCGCTTGAACCCTTCTCAAGCAGCTGACCCACTTTTTCAAGGAGAATATCGCCTTCAAACGGTTTGAACATATACTCATCGGCGCCGCACTGAAGGCCCATATAACGGTCGACATCAGCGGCCCGGGCGGTCAGCATCAGGACAGGTATCTGGTTATACCTTTCATCGGATTTTAAGAAGGCGCAGACTTCGTAACCGCCGATTCTCGGCAGCATCAAATCGAGGATCACCAGATCAGGCTGGATGTTTTTGACTTCATCAAGCGCTTCCTGACCGTCCGCAGCCACAAAAACTTCATAGCCGGATGTCTCAAGTTGAAGTGTCAGGAGCGTCCGCATATCATATTCATCTTCGACCACTAGTATTTTCTTTTTATCCACAATAAACCTCCAGACTAAAAACAATAAAAAAACCTATTTCCGTTTGAAGAAATAGGTTTTTAAGAGACCTTCCTAAATAATGGATGTGGTAATTAGGCTGTCCTATTTCTTCGCTTTAGGATCCTTAACTTTGCGCCCCCGTCTTACGGCGGGTTTGCCCTTTCCTCCATATCTTTCAGAGCCTTTCAGACTCTACATTAACCATAATACACAGCACCCCAAATTGCAATGTATTTTTACTTAAACCCTTAAAATATAAGGTGATAAATGAATTTTTTTTAATGTTAGTTTCTGTTGTTTTGGGGAATTTTTTGTACTATTATAGGGTCCATTCTGAAGCTTTAACCCCCCAATAAGGACACCTATGCACAAGCAAAGTCTTCTGGAAAAAACCTTCGAATCGATCCTGTGGAAAAGCCGCTTAAGCACTATTTTTGTTGTCATCTTCAGCGCAATCGGGGCTCTGGGACTCTTCATCATGGGAAGCCTAGAAATTTACCATGCCATTGCCGTACTTTGGGACCTGGAGCATCATACAAAGGCTACGGAAGAGATCTTGATCAACGTTATAGGCGCGATCGATCTTTATCTCATCGGCGTCATCCTCCTGCTCTTCAGCTTCGGGATATATGAGTTGTTCATCTCGCGCCTGGATGAGGCTCATAGTGACGGCGGAGACAATATCCTCAACATCACATCCCTGGATGAACTTAAAACCAAGATGCTTAAAGTCATCGTGATGGTCCTCGTGGTAAGCCTCGCCAAGGTCGTATTGGGAACGACCTTCTCGACTCCGCTTGAAATTCTTTATTTTGCCATCTCCATCCTGTGCGTTGCCGCCGCTGTCTTTTTCATCCGCAAACACGACTAATATCCTCATAAAAAAATAAGGCATCTCTTTTTCAAGAGATGCCTTATTTAGTTAAGTCTGAAACAGTTAATTAATATCTGTCTCTGCGTCCGCCGCGATCGCCGCCACGGTCACGGTTCCAACCGCCACCACCACTACGGTTGCCACCGCCGTTACCGCCGCTGCGCGGGGAGAATTCCGTCTTAGGACGGGCTTCATTGACGCTGAGCGGTCTGCCCATGAAATCTTTGCCGTTCAAGGCGCTCATGGCAGCTTCCGCTTCCTCTTTCGAGGACATTTCGACAAAGCCGAATCCACGAGGAGCTCCGGTGAATTTGTCTTTGAGGATCGAAACTTTGGAAACAACGCCGAAAGCTTCGAATTCCTTGCGAAGATCATCTTCCGATGAAGAATGGGCTAAATTGCCGACGAAAATATTCATACTAACTCCTGTTTTTCGCACCTAAAGGCGCAAGGTTTTCTCCGTAAAAAAGTTTTTACGGAAAGATTCAATTACGAATTCGGGATGCGCAAACAAGAGACCGGAAAACTAGGAGGACCTAAACTGAAGACCAGACTAGGAGAGTCTTTTGGTGTGACCCATTCGAATTGTAGGTACATACTGAAGTAAAAGACATGATAAGTCAAGCGGGATTTTCAGACGGGCAGGGTTAGTGGAACCCCATCAACCTTCCCAACTGAAAAACAGCGAATGCGGCCAGATAGGCAAGAATGCCCATATAAACAAACTGGAATAAAGGCCATTTCCATGAATTTGTTTCCCTGTAAACAACGGCAATCGTGCTTGTACACTGGAGGGCAAAGACATAAAAAATCATAAGGCTCAGACACACGAGCGGCGTAAAGAGCGGCGTTCCGTCGGGCCACTGGGCCGAGACAAATGCTTCCGTCAATGTTCCTTCTTCGGCCTCATCACCCAGATTGAAAACTATGCTCATCGTGGATACAAACACTTCGCGCGCGGCAAAAGAACCTATAAGACCTATACCGATGCGCCAGTCATATCCCAGCGGCTTAATGAGCGGTTCCATAGCCGTTCCCATTTGACCGGCATAGCTTGTTTTCAGAGCTTCTGCTCCATCCAGGTTCGGATGTTTGGGATACGTCATTAAAGCCCATAAAATGACAGACATGGCCAGGATCACAGTCCCCGCCCGCTTTAAAAATAACCCGCTTCTCTCCCACATATGAAACGCCACTGTCTTCCAGGACGGCATACGGTACGGCGGAAGCTCCATAATGAAGACTGGTTTCTGCGAGCGCAGCAGCGTGGATTTAAAAAGCCAGGCCATAAGACAGGCGCCGACGATGCCCACCAGATACATCACAAGCATGATGCCTGATTTCTGCAGACCGGTCGCCTTGGGCATCAGAACCGCGATCATGATGGCATAGACAGGCAGACGCGCCGAACAGCTCATCAAAGGCGCGACCAGAACCGTAATCAATCGGTCTTTCGGACTTTCGATCGTACGCGCCGACATGATGCCTGGAATCGCACAGGCAAAAGAACTCAGCATAGGAATAAAAGATTTTCCGTGCAGCCCCACTTTACTCATCACACGGTCCATAATGAAGGCTGCTCGCGCCATATATCCCGTATCCTGCAAAAGACCGATGAACAAAAAGAGAATTAAAATCTGCGGCAGAAATATCACGACACCACCGACACCGGCGATAATGCCGTTGACGATCAAATCCTTCAAATCCCCGTCAGGCATTGCACCGGACACCCACTCGCCCAGTTTCCCAAAACTGGAATCAATCCACTCCATCGGATAGGCCGCGACTGTAAAGATCATGTAAAACATCGCAACCATGATGCCCAGAAAAAAAAGCCAGCCGAAAACTTTGTGTGTCAGGACCGCATCGATCTTTTCGGTGAGATCAGGCCCCTTCTTTGACGCATCGCGAACGCATTCCTTAATAACATATTTGATCCAGTCATAACGGGCTTCAATGGCCGCGGTCTTGGCCCGCAGGCCCTTGGCCATGAAACGCTCCTGGATAACATTAATCTGTTCAATCAGTTCATGTTT
>JAGNTT010000141.1 GCA_017987425.1 Candidatus Omnitrophota bacterium | reverse complement strand
ATTGTCGGGCAGCAATATCTTCTTGAGCGACTCATGGTGGGACTTCTCGCCAACGGCCATGTGCTTGTCGAAGGTGTTCCCGAGCTCGCCAAAACGACCGCGGTCAAAACGTTAGCTCAGACCATTCAGGCCAAATTCCAAAGGCTTCAATTTACCCCTGACATGCTTCCCGCGGATTTGACCGGGACGATGATTTACGACCAACGCACCGGGCAGTTCAATGTGAAGAAGGGGCCTATTTTTGCCAACATCGTTCTTGCCGACGAGATCAACCGTGCTCCCGCCAAAGTGCAGAGCGCATTGCTTGAGGCGATGCAGGAAAGACAAATTACGATCGGTGACGAAACGCTCAAGCTGGAAGATCCTTTCATTGTTCTCGCCACACAAAACCCCATCGAGCAGGAAGGGACGTACGCGCTGCCGGAAGCCCAGGTCGACCGCTTCATGCTTAAGTTGAACGTAACTTATCCGGACAAAGATGAAGAATTAAAAATTCTTCAGCGCATGGCGTTCACCCAGACGGCGATCACAGTCAACAAGATTGCCACGCCGCAGGACATCGCGCGTCTGCGTTCGGTCGTTGACGAAATTTATATGGATGAAAAGATCCAGCAGTACATTGTTAATATTGTTGAGGCGACCCGATTTCCGCAGAAATACAATCTCACCGACCTCAAAGGGCTGATCCAATACGGCGCGTCTCCGCGCGCCACGATCAACCTGGCGCTGGCCTCCAAAGCGTACGCTTTTATGCAGGGCCGCGGTTATGTTACACCCCAGGACATCAAATCCATCGGCATGGATGTCCTGCGCCACCGCGTCATTCCCAGTTATGAAGCGGAGGCCGAAGACAAAACATCCGAAAATCTCATTCAGAGAATATTCGACGAGATAGAAGTACCGTAAGAGTGGTCAGGGATCAGTGCTCAGTGGTCAGGAGAGTTGGTTCTGACCATCGTGAAAACACTGATCACTGACCCCTGATCCCTGAGCACTGATATGCTTCCCAAAGAGCTTCTTGATAAAGTCCATCGCATCGAAATTACGACCTCACGGCTGGTGACCGACGTCTTTGCCGGTCAGTATCACAGCGTTTTCAAAGGCCGCGGCATGGAGTTCGATGAGGTGCGCGAATATCAAATGGGCGATGACATCCGCAGCATTGACTGGAACGTAACGGCCCGCACCGGCAAGGCCCACATCAAGAAATTCGTCGAGGAGCGTGAACTCACCGTCATGATCATGGTCGACGCCTCGCGTTCGTGCCATTTCGCCACCGTCAATCAGCTGAAAAGTAAACTTGCCGCCGAGATCGCGGCCATTCTGGCATTCTCCGCCACCCGCAATAATGATAAAGTCGGACTCATCATGTTTACCGACGGTATCGAGCTGTTCATTCCGCCGCGCAAGGGCAAGAGCCATGTGCTTCGCGTTATCCGCGAGGTTTTATATTTTAAGCCCAAAGGCAGGGGAACCGATTTGAAAGCGGCCTTCGAATATTTAAATCACGTGATGAGGCGTAAAGCCGTCACCTTCGTTCTGTCGGATTTCTTCGATGACATCTCCGCCGGAGAGCCTGTATTTAAGAAAGCGATGCGCATCGCCAATCGCCGGCACGACATCATCGCCATCACGCTTAATGACGAGAGGGAAACGGTTTTGCCCGACTGCGGGCTTCTGGAGCTGGAAGACGCTGAAACGGGCGCACGCGTGACCGTAGATTCCGGCAATCCGCGTGTGCGGACAAAGTATGAACAAGATGCGCGTCAGCGCTTGGCCCAGCGCGGCCGTATGTTCCGTTCGATCGGTGTCGACCACATCGATGTGCACACGCATATTCCGTATGAGAAGTCGCTGATTTCATTTTTCCGTCAGCGTCAGCGGAGGGCGGGGGTTTAGGGGTGAGTAGGCACTAAGCAGTAAACAGTAGGCAGAAAAATGAAGCAAAAAACAGAATTAAAAAAAGTCCGTACGAGAGTTTGGCTGAGTATAAGAAACAACGGTTTCTTTCTGCTTACCGCCTACGGCTTACTGCATACTTCTATAGCAAACGCAGACGAGCTTCGCGACGTCAAGCCGCCGGTGAGCTTGCCTGAGACTCCATGGCTGCTGATCATACTGGTCGCGGCAGGCGTGATTCTCATTGCCGCCGGGCTTTGGCAGTGGCTGCGTGAACGGCGTAATTTTAAAAAACCTGTCATCAGGAAAAGTCCTGGGGAGATCGCTTACGAGCGCCTGCAGGATTTAAGACAGCGCGATCTCTTCGGCCAGGGAATGGCCAAGGAGCATTTCGTCGAGCTCTCCGATATCGAACGTCAATACATCGAGGGCCGTTTTAATATCCACGCACCGGAAATGACGACGGAAGAGTTTCTTGAATTTGTAAATAAATCGCCTCTTGTAGAACAGAAACACAAAGAAATTCTCCGCAGTTTTTTAAGGATGTGCGACATGGTGAAGTTTGCCAAATACGGACCGAGCGCGCAGGAAGCGCTCCACAGTTTTGAACTGGTCAGAACATTTGTTGATGAGACCAAAGAAATTCCTGCCCCGGCCGAAGGCGCGAAAGGTCAAAGCTCCGTATGATTTTTCGAACGCCGCTCATTTTAATTTTGGTTCCTTTGGTCATTGGCCTTTATCTTTGGCAGAGAAGACGCCAGCAGGATCCTTCATTCCGTTTTTCATCGGTAGCCATGGCCGGCGCGTCGGGACAGACATGGAAAGCGAAGTTCGCTTTTTTTCCGTATATGTTCAGGATTGTCGCGCTGGTTTTATTCGTGGTCGCGCTTGCCGGCCCCCAATCGATTCTTGAAGAAAGCAAAATCACAACTGAGGGCATTGACATCATGCTCGCGGTTGACTGTTCCGGCAGTATGGCTGCGGAAGACTTTACCATCAACGGCAAGCGCATCAACCGTCTGGAAGTGATCAAAAACGCGGTGGCGGAATTCATAGCTGGTCGACGCAGCGATAAGATCGGCTTTGTCGCGTTTTCAGCCAAGGCCTATACGGTCTGTCCGCTCACGACGGATTACAACTGGCTCAATACGAATTTAAGCCGGGTGCGTTTGGGAATGATCCAGGACGGCACCGCCATCGGATCGGCGATCGCCACATCCGTGGGGCGTTTAAAAAACAGCGACGCCAAAAGCAAAGTTCTTATTGTTCTGACGGACGGCATCAATAACGCCGGTTCTGTCGATCCTGTAAGCGCCGCGCGCGTGGCGCAGGCGCAAGGGATCAAAATTTATACAATCGGCGCCGGCACCAAAGGATTCGCGCCGTATCCTGTTCAGGATTTTCTCGGGCGTGTCATGTACCAGCAGGTCAAGATCGACATCGATGAGGATACGCTTAAGAAGGTTGCGGGTATCACCAACGGCCAGTATTTCCGGGCGACCGATACGGATTCTTTGCGGAAAATTTACAAAGAGATCGACGGTCTTGAGAAAACAAAGATTGAAGAGACAGGTTACCGTGAATACAAAGAACTATTCGTGTATGTTCTTGCGGCCGCTTTGGTGTGTCTCCTGTTGGAAATTATTTTGGTCAACACGGTGTTTTTAAAAATACCTTAATCAAATGCGATTCGCGAATCCTCAGATATTTCATTTGTTATGGCTGCTGCCGTTTCTTGCCGCGCTGATGCTCGCGTTTTTGTCGCGCCGCCGAACACTCATGTCGCGCTTTGTCGCCTCGAATCTTTTTGACGAAGTCGTCTGCAGCTGGAGCTATAAACGCGACCGTAATAAAATGATTGTCCTCATGTTTGTTTTCTTGATCAGCATCGTCGCGCTTGCCCGTCCGCAGTGGGGATACCAGTGGCAGGAGGTCAAGCGCCAGGGGCTCGACATTTTATTGGTCATCGACACATCCAAAAGCATGCTGACCGAGGACGTCAAACCCAACCGTCTTGAGCGCACCAAGCTTGCGGTTAAAGATCTGATCAAGAAATTGAAAGGCGACCGCATCGGGCTGGTGGCCTTTGCCGGCGACGCGTTTATGATGTGCCCGTTGACCTCCGATTACGGCGGATTTCTTTTAAGCCTCAATGACCTCGATACTGCGATCATTCCTCGCGGCGGCACAAATGTGGGCGGCGCGCTGGAGGAGGCGCTACGCGGATACGACAAGGCGCCGGCGCAGTATAAAGCCATCATTCTTGTGACCGACGGCGATAACCTGGAGGGCGATGCGTTGTCTGTCGCCAAAAAGATCAAGGAAAAGGGGATCAGGATTTTCTGCGTTGGTGTCGGGACACAGGAAGGGGATATGGTCCGTTATCGGGATGATCAGGGGCAGATGCAGCTTTTAAAAGATGAGCAGGGCAATTTCGTGAAATCACGTCTCAACGAAAATTTGCTTCAGCGGATCGCTTATGAAACCGGCGGGGCTTATGTGCGTTCAAGCGGAGCCGAGTTCGGGCTCGATTACATTTATGAACAGCATTTGGCCCTCCTCGAAAAACGCGAGATTGAAGAAAAGATGCAGAAGAAATATTTCGAACGGTTCCAGCTTCCTCTGTCCTTGGCCTTGGCGCTTCTTTTATTCGAGACATTCCTAAGCCGGAGAAGGCAGGAAAGGGTTGCATCGTGAAAAGGGCTGTTTATAATACATTTCTGGTCGGGTTTTTCGGGTTATGTCTGCTTCCTTGCGCCTATTCAGCGTCCGTTTCGGGGGAAGTCAACAAGGCTAATGGGCTTTATGAAAAGGCCCAGTATGACGCAGCGCTTCAACATTATCAAAATGCTCTCAAGAAGGATCCCGATTCCGGCGAGGTCCACTATAATCTTGGAACTGCTCTTTATAAAAAAGATGATTATGTTAAATCTATCGAATATCTACAGAAAGCCTTGCTGACGGATGATCCTGCGCTAAAGGAAAAGATTCATTTCAATTTAAGCAACGCGTTTTACCGTTCCGGAATTAGCAAAGAACAAAAAGATTTGAAAGGCGCTATCGCGGATTTAGAACGTTCGGTGGCCGGTTATGACAAAGTTCTGGCCAATCCCAAAAAAGATCCTGATGCTCAGCATAATTCCGAGTTCGTTAAAAAAGAACTCGAGCGTTTGAAGGAAAAACAGAAACAGC
>JAGNTT010000140.1 GCA_017987425.1 Candidatus Omnitrophota bacterium | reverse complement strand
TTTTGATGTCCTGAGGCGTGACATATCCGCGGCCGTTCAAGAACGCCTGGGCCTTGCTGGCCAGCATGAGATTTTGTGTCGCGCGCGGCGATACGCCGTATTCGACCACTTCCTGAAGTTCGGAAAGTTTAAACTTGCCCGGATAGCGCGTCGCCTCGATCACATTTAACACATAGTCTTCAATGCGTTCATCCATGTGGATTTCTTCGACGATCTTGCGCATCTTGATGACGTGCCCCGGATTGACTATCCGCTCAACGGGCAGTTCTTTTTGTGTGACCGGTTTGGCGCGCAGAATCTTTTTTTCATCCGAGCGTTGCGGATAGGATATGGCCACTTTAAGGAGAAAGCGGTCCAGCTGGGATTCCGGCAGATCGTAAGTTCCGTCCTGCTCGATGGGATTCTGTGTGGCGAGAACCATGAACGGTTCCTCGAGCGCGTAAGTGGTCTGGCCTATCGTCACCTGGCGTTCTTCCATAACTTCCAGAAGAGCACTTTGTACTTTGGCCGGGGCGCGGTTGATCTCGTCGGCTAAAAGGATATTTGTAAACACCGGACCTTTATGGATGGAAAACGATCCGGTCTGCTGGACATAAATAGGCGAGCCGGTCAGGTCCGTCGGCAGCATGTCGGGAGTGAACTGCACGCGGTGAAATTTGGCCTGGATGATGGCGGAGAACGTTTTGACCGCGAGCGTCTTTCCGAGGCCCGGAATGCCTTCAATCAAAACATGCCCGTTGGCCAGAAGGGCAAGTACGATCCGGTCCAGAAGATGGCGCTGGCCGATGATGACTTTTTCCATCTCGGTCAGGATCGAGTGGATCAGGTTCTTTTCTTCTTTTATGACGCGTTCCAATTCTTCTTGCTGCGCGGGATTCATATGGGTTGCCTTTCGTCTTCGTTGCTCGTTGTTGGTTGTTCGTTAATCGGGGAGTCATCTAAAAAGACGAACAACGATCAACGAACAACGAAAGAATTTAATATAACACTATTACAGAATTCATTTCCAGTAAAAGGGCTGATGGGTCCGGGGCAGAAGACGGGTCAGGTCTTCGCGGTCCGTCTCATCGATCCCGATAAAGTAAACGTTGTAACTTTTCGCCGGTATGTCCGTCACGTCTTTGACCTGTCCGTCGGTAATGTTAAAGTCAGTCAGCCGGCTGATCTGGCGGTACATTCTGTTTTCCTGCGGCGTATAAAAAATCAGATCATCGGCGGCAAGGGCGCGGTGTTCCTGGCGGTCTTCGTCGAATTCATGGTTGACCGCCGACCATATGCGGCGGATGAGATCGGCACGGCTGTAGTTGCTTTTCATATTCAGGACTTTTTGCCGGATCTCGCCCGAGGGCATAATCAGGGTAATTGCCTTTAATTCATGTTCATAGCGCAGGATCTGCAGGGAACGCACCAGATCATGGGCAATTTTTTCCCGTGCCTGCGCGTGTGCAATCGAACGGAAATCAAACAGAAAGTCGATTTGTGCGGTCATGGATCCGCTGTATTTCTTGACTTTTGGCTCGAGGTTAGGAGAACGGGCGGTGGCCTTCCAGTCGATGCGTTTGACGTCGTCATTCCAGGTGTAGGGCGCCAGATGATCGAAATCTCCGTCGCTCTGGTTCATCCACGGCAGACGTCTGGCACGTATAGGGGTTTTCAAATCGGCGGTCCGCGCCCATTCATGCAGATGATCCTGGATGCTTGCCTCGGTTTCCTTCAGATGAAGAATTGTTTTATCAGCCGTGTCTGTGCCAACGGACGCCGTGGTGTTTTTAAAGTCTTTCAGGATGCTCATGTATGCTCGGCGAAAGGCGTCCGGATGCGTTGTACGGTTGAGACTTTTGGCAAGCGCGGTGAGCCGTTCAGTGAATAGTTCCCATTGCCGAAAAGATTTCTGACGGGGGAAGAACCACGGGTTGCGGCCGATCGTGGGGCCAAAGTAAGGAAGCCAGAACATAAAATCATGCCACTTGGAAATGACTTTGGACTTTTCAGGATTAAACGGCGCAAGCGTCAGCAGAGTATCGAACAGTTCGCGCTGACGCTCGGGCAGGATTGCTTTGAGCGCCCTGATCCTGGAGCGAAGATCCTCGGTAATGTTGCCTTGCGACGCGAGCGCCTCGATCAGCAGCTGCTGTTCTCCGGACTGACGGCCGGCGGACCTTCCATCGGATAGAGAATGGTTTTTATAAACGTTTTGGACCAGGTCCGACATCTTGAATCCGTAAAATTTACGCTTGCGTAAAGGGGAGCTCATTTTATGGATTCCGATGAAGAATCCGACGATCAGAATAAAGTCGACCACGGATGCGATGATGTTCATGAGATGAAATCCTTTGATGCTGCTGCTTGGGGCATGGGTCATAAAGTAAAAGAGTTCTTTCATGATCTGCCAGAGATTCTTTCCCTGGAAAAATCCCTGGTCATCGTCGACGTTGTCGAAGAGAAATTTGATTTTTGAATTGTTGGGGCCGTTTCCGCTGTTATCGCCGCCCAAAATAAATCCCTGGAATGGTGTGCCCGGAGTTCCCGCGATGACCTCTTCCGCGTTGCTGATGATCCCGTGGTATTGGCCGGCTTTGGCAGTATACAAATATTTATCCGGATTTTTGTAGATTTTAAGCGCTGTTGCGCGGATGATGCGTGGTTCTTTGGAGAGGATCAGTTTCTCGGCCGCCTGAATGTCCTGAGGTAAAAATTCATCTGTAATCAGACGGGGGGGAGCCGTTTGCCCTTCCGAATTGACAAGCGTGATTCCATTGAGGATTCCTTTGGCGGCCTGAACATAAGCATCATTGGGCTCGGAGGCGCGGGCCATGTAGAACACGCGGTTTAAGAGATAGTTTTTAGAGTCTTCGGCAAAGATGGCGGGAAAGAGGACGGCATTAATTTCTATGTTTTTGGGAAGAGATTTACCGCCGTACATATAACGCATATTGTCTATGATGTGGGCGAATTCATGCCATGCCGACCATTCGGTGCGGGCGGCCATCTCGGCAAAGACGACGGCGAATTCGCCTTCAAAATATCCGGCCCTGTCTTTGAAAGGATAGGTGGTCCCCTGAACGACATAAACTCTTAATGGAAACCGCACGAATTGCGCGTAATAAGTGGGGTTAAATCCCAGAAAATTGAGGTCCTGCGCCCGAAACCTGTATTTCTTGATGATTTTTTCGGTAAACAGAAAAATGTAGGGTGTGTCGTTTTTGACCACGATGAATGTAAATGGAAAAACGTTGTGCCGCACAAAAGAACGCCTGAGTTCGAGAAGAAGTTCGCGCAGTTTGGAATCTTCGACGATACCGTCTGTAAACATGTCGGTGATCTTTTTCAGGGTCCCTTTGACATTGACGTTGATCAATCCGGCGGATTCGATGACATCGTTTTTCAGTCCGGCAGGAATTTCCTTCGAAGTTAAAAGCAGCAGATATTTCTGCAAAACGGTATCTGAAAACATGTAAGCCCCGGAATCCTGCTCTTGGAGGCGCTGTTCGTTGAATTTCCGCAGGCTTCGGGCCAGGTCGTCCGGCGTCAGCTTTTCATTGACGTCGATGATGAAATTATAGAAAAACTGTTTTTTCTGTTTGAGGCTGAGGGAAGCAGGGTCAAGGCTCAGAAGCTGCAGGGTTTTATCTTTCACGAAGGTGTATACGACTTTGTCGATGCCGAACGCGTTCGCGCAGACAAGAAAAATCACGGTAACCGAAGCGAGGACGGCTTTTTTAACGATCGATCTGAACAATTGTCTGTGTTGGGATGCTTTTAGCGGTCCTTTAAATTTTTGTTCTGTGCGCAGTTGAACGGAGATTTCATCTTGTCCCGTTATTTTGTAGCCGTCGATCCAGTCGTTAATGGAAGCGCGTTGAACGGGATCATCCGTTGTGACAGCAGATCCGTATACTGTCTTTTTAAAACAATGGTCTATTTGGCGACGGTTGTCGTTTATCGTATAAATCAGTTCATCATAAACGGTATCGATCAGTTGCCGGTAAGTGTTCAGCCACGCCAAGCCGTTGGGATCAAGCGAAAGTATTTTGGCGTTTAAGTCGGTGATCTGTTTGAGACGGCTTTCGCGCGGAACGCCTGTAATACTTTTTAAGGTTTCCAGATTTTGCTTCGACTGAGCCTGCCATTGTTTTTTGATGCGGTCTTTAATACGTCGTCTGACTTTTTTGGAGTGATACTCTTCCGGCCAGATAAGGCCGAGGTAGAGTGTGATCCAAAAGGTGTTCTTCTCATGAATCGAACGTGCTGACTTGAGATATTCTTCAAAGAGATGATCGGCGGCTTGTGTTGCGGCGTCCGGTCGTTCCGCCTTTAATGTAGCAATGTAGGCTGTCCATGTGCGATAAGCTTTGGTGAGTTCGAAATAGGTCAGAAATGTCTGTTCAAAATTTCTGTCTGTTAGTGAAAGGATGTCTTTATATTTTTGTTCCAGAGATTCGAGTTTTTTAAAAATTCTGAGTTGGGTCAACTCATTGTTGC
The DNA here is from genome assembly GCA_017987425.1 of Candidatus Omnitrophota bacterium. Classification (GTDB taxonomy): domain Bacteria; phylum Omnitrophota; class Gorgyraeia; order Zapsychrales; family Fredricksoniimonadaceae; genus JAGNTT01. Next base: position 624 of record JAGNTT010000140.1, on the reverse strand, counting down.
TCGACGTTAAAGGAAGGGGAGCAGGCATGGCGGTATGGGAATTCGCAAGAATCCCCTGAATACACATCTTTCTCTGGTCGTTGGTGCGGTAATAGATTAGAAACAGCTAAACGGCTAACAGTATACCATCGTCCGGCTGACACGCCAAACGTCCTGTTTGTTCGGCGCATAGGCTGTTAGCCTGCCAAAATCTGATAGAAAACCACAAAGCATTTGACAAATTTACCGATCATGTTACGGTATTACTCGGTAATATCACAAAAATCGATCGATATGAAATTCTTCAAAAACATAATATTTCTCGGGCTCGCTTTTGCCGCCTCGGTCTTCTTTCTGTACTTGTCGCTGGGCGGGGACTTTCTGCATGAGCGTCTCCACCATCATGCCACCCAGGCGGAGCACAATGACTGCCCTGTCCACCAGCTGTCCGCCCAATGGCTGCTGTCCGGCGTCACTCTTGTTTTGGTTGTTTCGGTTGTTTTTCATCAAGCCTTCGATTTAACCCGCGACCGTTTTCCCTTCGAGGCATGGCGCCTCATCGTCAATCCCCGCGCGCCGCCGTCCGTACACGCATAATCCACCCTTCAGTTGTTCTATTCATTTCAAATAACATTACTTTAAAGA
>JAGNTT010000139.1 GCA_017987425.1 Candidatus Omnitrophota bacterium | reverse complement strand
GATCCAGTCCGAACGAATAAAAGACCCAGGCCCCCAGCGCAACGACCGCGGGTAAAGCCAGCGCATGCATCAGCATGAACAGCATGACCTGTCTTCCGGCATCATTCTTGTGATACACATAATACGCAATACTGAACACAAAACCGATCATCAAAACCTGGGTCATCGACCACACATTCCCCAGGAACGCAACCGCCCAAAGCAAGCAGGCAAACAGAAAAATATGAATCCACCGCGGACGCTGAAAGTACGCATACAAAAGCCAAATGACCAGCGGAAAAGCCGCTATCAGCGAAATGAACGCCCTGGAATAATGATTGGACGGCGCCTCAAAGCAAAAAACCGTCAGCGGAGCAAGCAGGGCCACAACCCACGGATTGAATTGAGGAAAAAAACGCAAGGCAAAAAAATACACGATGATGACCGCGGCGATATCAAGAAGCACAACACTGACTTCATAGGCGGCCTCGCGCGTCGGAAGAACACGCTCAAGAAAACTGAAGATCGCCCAGGGATGCCACATCCCGGGATCACCGTAAAAATAGGAAAGCCCCAGCCCTTTATCGGCTCTCCATCCATTCGAATCCTTGTTGCCCGCCGTATGATTGGATACCGCCGTCCAGTCTTCATGATTAAAGAAAGTCTTTCCTGTAAATAAACCGAAATAGCCGATCAAAACAACTAAAACGGAAACAAACAAAGGCAAAACTTGAAGTTTATTGTTCAAGCCCGTACAAGGCATATCCAGTGAACCTTTTATGATTGAAGTGTTTGCCTGTCACGAAATTTAATGACTTTCGCCGGAACTCCGCCGACGATGGCGTTCGCAGGGACATCTTTCGTAACGACGCTGCCGGCCCCGATCACGCAACCGTCACCGATCGTGACGCCGCATTTGATAAATGCATTGGCCCCGATCCAAACGTCGTTACCGATCGTGATGGGCGCGTATTTCACGGGCTGCCTGCAGATCGGCACATGCGGATCACCAAAGGAATGCTCGCAGCTTGCGATCACACAATTGGGGCCGATCAAGACATTATCGCCGATCGTGATCCCTCCTCTTCCATCCAGATAAGTATTGATGTTGACGGCCAGACGGCGTCCGGCCTTAATATGGCGGGAGAAAATAATATAGACGGAAGGATAAATCAACAGATCCGGCCCGCAGGATTTAAAAATGCACCGGTACAACAAACCCCGGAGGATTAAACCTTCAGGGCCAGGAAAAATACGGAAAAACGCGCCAAGATAAATCTCGATCAAATGGACAAAAACCGACACGATCCCGTTGCGTTGAATAAAAGCGGTCCCTTCGCTGATCAAACTCATGTTTTTTCCTTTGTTGATTGCGCCGCGACCATGCGGGCGAACTCGGCAAATCCGGTCAGGCGACGGTTACCGGCGATTTTGGCCAGTTTAACCGATTCATTCCAATATCCCTGTCCGACGAGAATATTCGCCTGCCATACGGTGTTATAAAGTTTATGCGGAAGAATTTTTTCCCAAAAACGTTTTAAGCCCGTTATCCATTCCAGGCATTTCCACAGAAAGCCGGGCACCTTGATCGGACGGTAATCCATACCGAACGCACGCGCATAGGCTTCCGCCATCTGGGCCACCGTGGGGGCTTCAACGCTTGGAATATATAATTCATGCGTTCCCTGAGCAGGCGGATTCTTTGACACTTCCTGGATAAACCAGGCCATGTCCTCAACATACATGCAGCTGATCCGGCCCGGCCAATTGAAACGCGCCAGGATCGATTTCTTCAGCACCAAATGACGCAGAGATGTATACAGCCCTTTCTCAATCGCATCCGCTCCTAAAACACCGCAGACGCGTACTATCGACAAAGCAAGACCGCTTTGCTTTGCCTGTTGAGTCAGATATTGCTCAGTCTCGAGTTTTTTGCGTCCATAAATATGATAGGGCCTTCCCACCGATGAGACATTCTCCGTCATCGGCCGTGACTGATCACTCCGGCCGTCGTTGACCGCTATAGTGCTGGTGAATATAAAATGCGTCCCCTTGAGCAAAGGACCGATAGCTTCAAGCAAATTCTTTGTACCGACATCGTTGATGCTGTGATCCGGATGCGATGTATCCGTACAGGAAGCCAGATGAAAAACCAAGTTAGGAGACTTAGGCAATCGCTCCAGGCCCCGTCCGGTCAGGAGGTCTGCTTCGACGACCGTAAGACCTAAACGCGTTAAATTATCACGACCGCTTCTTTCCTTCGGAGAATGACACTCAGGATGCACAAGACATACGATCTCGGCACGGTCATAAGATTCAATGAGCTGTGCAACCAAACGTCTGCCGATAAATCCGGTCGCGCCGGTGACTAAAATCATAGTGCTCCCGAGAGTTAAACCGACATCACGTCTACAATTTGGGTTGGTCGACGGGCGTCGTGTTGGTTTTATCAACTTGCCCTGAGCTCTGATCAGGTTTCTCCAAAACGATCACCGCGTATGTGAAGACATCCATAAGGCCGAAATAATAATCGACCATTCTGAGGCCGTGCTGTTCATATATCTGTCGAGCGTGCGTCTTGTTTCTCGGACGGCTGATCTCCGGAGGATGCAGTTGCACTTTCTTTTTGAGAATATCATTTAAAAAATAATGAACACCTTTGAGAAAGATGACGCTTAATCCGTTTTCCGGAGGTACGAGAATGACCATTTTCCCGGAAGCTTTAAGCACGCGGTTAAATTCACCGAGAATCCGGGCAATCTCTTCCTCAGTAAAGTGCTCCATGACGCCGAGATTGTAAACTCCGTCAAACTCATTCGCCGAATAAGGAATATTAAAAATGTCACCGTGGGTAATGTCTCTGACGGTCGGGTTCGTTTTCTTATAGATCTCCAGGGCTTTGATTGAAATGTCGAGCGCCGAAAGTCTGACCCACCGGGCCACTCCTTCATCCACCTGGCCGCTTCCGCATCCGGCATGCAGCACCATCGAATCTTTTATAAAATGCTTGCGGGTGAAATGGTCCAGAATTCTGCGGATAATAAAAACTCTATAGAACACAGCAATAAGATCATACAGCACATTCTCCGACTTACGCTCCTTGTTCCAGTATACGTCCCAGTCTTGCTGGACCTTGAGCGGACTGAGCCCTCCTTTGGAAAGATAGGGATTATCCGTTCCATGAAACATTTTGAAGTCCGCGGGCAACGGCTCGGAATAAATAAAGGAATCTCGACGGGTCCATGTGCGAATGCAAATGCGCACTAAATGCATAAAACTTCGCATGGCCCCCTTAAGCGTCATCTTGGAATGGCCGTACGTGCGCGCCGGCAACTTGATGGGAAACTCTTTGACCGAAAAATTATTGAGAAACATGATGTAAAGACTTTCGAAGAAGAACGAATATCCCGAGGAACGCACCAGTGTAAAAACACCGCGGGGAATCTGTCGCAGATTATAGAGCCTGAAAGCACCCGTAGCATCATAGGGCATTCTTAAGAGAACATCCGTCAGAAAATGCCCGATGTAGGTGAGAAATTTTCTGTAGAAGTTCCATTGATCGAGGCTTCCTTCTTCCATATAACGGGACCCGACGACAATATCCGCCTGATCGGAAAGCGCCAAAAAATTACGGATATATTCCGGCGAATGGGAAAAATCGCAATCCATGGTAATGAGCGTGGCGTAACCGCGCTCGTAGGCCCAGCGGATGCCGTCCTGATGCGCGCTGCCGATTCCCCTTTTGCCCTGACGGTGAATGACGCTGAGGCGCGGATCCCCTACCGCCAGCTCATCGATAATAGCGCCTGTCCCGTCGGGCGAATTGTCGTCGAGAAACAGGATATCAAAATTCAGGCCCAGCGCTTTAAGCTGACCGTAAATCGTACGGACATTTTGGGCCTCGTTGTAGGTCGGAATAAAAACCAGAATATTTCCGTCAGGCATCTGCCTTTGCTCCCGCTTGGACCATCATGGATATTAATTTGTTAAAACCCACTTTTGGTTTCCACCCTGTGACTCTGGTCAATTTGGAATGATCGCCAAAGAATTGACGGCCGGTCGATTTCTTAAGTAATGCCGGATTTTCCCGCACATACTGTCTGTAGTCAAGACCCAAATAACCGAATACGCCCTGGGTGAATTCTTTCACGCTATGAAGGGCGCCGCTTGAAACAATGAAATCATCCGGTTGACCCGCCTGCAGAATTTTATACATCGCCTCCACATAATCGCCGGCGTAACCCCAATCCACCTTGGCTTTCAGGTTGCCGAGAACGAGTTCTTTCTGCCGGCCCTGCTTGATTGCCCAGGCGGCACGCACTATCTTTTGAGAAATAAACTGAGGTCCGCGCAAAGGCGACTCATGATTGTAGAGAATGCCTGTGCTGACATGCAGACCGTGCTGCTTCCGGTAAAGTCCGCATAGACCCCTTCCGGCCGCTTTGGTCAAACCATATGCGCAGTTAGGGTTCATCGGCGTCGATTCGTTCTGCGGAACAGAACGCACGTCTCCGAAAATATGCGAGGAAGCGGCATAAAAAACCCTGCACCGCGGCGCCTGAAGACGCACGGCATTTAAAACATTCAAGAAACCTTCCACGTGGACGGAAAAACTACGGCGGAGAAGCTGGAGCAAATCGTTTTCTAAATTCTCGGACGAATGATGATAGGCGGCTAAATAATAAATCTCGTCGGGCTGAAAAACCCGGACGCATGTATTGATGTCTTTTTCGTTCTGGATTTTGATCTTGGTCTGACGACGGGCGAAGTTGGCTTTAGTTCCACTTCGGGTGATCCCAAGAATGCGGTACCCCTTACGCTCCAGGAGCTGCCATAAAAGACGACCATCTTGTCCTTCGCATCCGACAATCACTGCCTTCTTCATAAAGCGCTGGCATCTGGAGTTTGTTGAGTGACGATTTCGATCCGCGGCAAAGGAAAGACCAAAGCGCCGCCGCTCTCCAAATACGCTTTTTCTCTTTGCACAATATTATCTTTAAAATGCCATGGCAGAACGAGCAAATAATCAGGCTTCAAGTCTTTGGCTTGCTGTTCGGATATGATCGGAATCCCCGTCCCCGGCGTGAACCTTCCGAACTTGTCGGAATTGACTTCCGCAATGAACGGAATGTCCTTGGAGGTAAAGGAACAGTACTGCAGGATG
>JAGNTT010000138.1 GCA_017987425.1 Candidatus Omnitrophota bacterium | reverse complement strand
TCAACTATCTACTGACTTAAAGCATCTTCCGCGAGCTGACAAATCGTATGCGCGACGCACAGCTGTGATTCCTGGATGCGCGCGGTCACCTTCGACGGAACAACGAGCGCGATATCGCACAACGGCGCGATCTTTCCGCCGTCGCAGCCCAAAAGACCGATCGTCTTCATACCGATCGATCTGGCTTTCTTAATACCTTCAATGACGTTCTTGGAATTTCCGCTCGTGGAGATCCCGAAGGCCACATCGCCTTCTTGTCCTAAACCTTCCAGCTGACGGGCGAAGACGATGTCGAATGTGTAATCATTGCCGAGCGCCGTCAGAATGGATGAATCCGTCGTCAAAGCGAGCGCCGGAAGCGAACGGCGTTCCTTCATGAAACGGCCGATGAATTCAGCGGCGATGTGCTGACTGTCGGCGGCTGAACCCCCGTTGCCGAAAAAGAAAACCCTGCGGTTCTTTTTCATCGCTTCAATGATTGTCTCGGCAGCCTGTTTGATCAGAGGCTTGAGCGCTTTAACCGTTGCCTGTTTGACAGCGATTGATTCCTGAAAAATTTGTTCAATTGCTTGTTCCATAATTCCTCGCTTTTACTTCGTAGACGAAAAAACTTCCGCAATCGCGACGAGATCCATATCAACCGTTTTGCGTTCGCTGACAGCCTCTTCAATGTCCACATACCTGATTTTATTATCACGCAAGCTCACCATCTTGCCGAACTTGCCTTCCTTAACCAATTCAACCGCTTTAACCCCGAAGCGTGTACTTAAAATACGGTCAAACGCCGTCGGGCTTCCGCCGCGCTGAATATACCCCAACACGCTGACGCGTGTTTCATAACCGGTGCTGTCTTCGATCATTTTGGCCAGAACTTCACCGACGCTGCCGTATCGCCTCTTTTCCCCCGGCTGCTGGGTGTCCGGGAAATGGCGCGTGGGCAGGCCGTTGATTTTTGTTCCTTCCGAAATGACGATGATGCTGAAATTCTTACCGCGTCTGTGGCGTTCCTTAAGTGATTCGCACACCTGGTCTACGTCAACAGGAACTTCGGGAATCAATATGATGTCCGCGCCGCCGGCGATCCCGGCCTGAACGGCAATCCATCCGGTGTAAAGGCCCATGACTTCGATGACCATGATGCGGTGATGCGACTCGGCCGTCGTATGAAGACGATCAATGCATTGGGTCGCGATGTTGACCGCTGTATCAAAACCAAACGCGTAGTCGGTCCCGGAAAGAGCGTTGTCGATGGATTTGGGAACGGCCACCACGCGCACAATGCCTTTTTTATGAAGAGCGAGCGCGATCTTGAGCGTCTCCTCCCCCCCGACGGTGACGAGGGCGTCAAAACCATTGCGTTTATAGTTATCTTTGATCATCTGAAGGTGCTCGGGATTGTCGAGCGGATTGTTGCGGGAAGTTCCAAGGATCGTACCGCCGCGGTCAAGGATGCCGGTTGTGGAACGAAGATCAAGAATTCTGGTGTCGTTCTCAATTAAACCCATCCAGCCATTCTTGATGCCGGTGACGACATAACCTTCCTGAATGCCTTTGCGGACAATCGCGCGGATGACGGAGTTAAGCCCGGGACAATCCGCACCGCCGGTAAGAACGCCAATTTTCTTCATTTGCAGATCCTATCAAGACAGGTCACAAGCCACATGACACACGTCACAATTACTGGTTAACTCAAGGGTGTTGTTCAGCAAAAAAATTTCCATCATTCACTCTGCCGCGTCATGCTTTGTAACCTGTGACTTGTGTCTTTGTGACGTACTTATGCCCGGTAACCGCGGAAAGGCACTGTCGGCGTCGGATCCACTTCGATCTCGGCCTTGCCTTTTTCCTTTTTATACTTCAACTCTTCGGAAATGATTTTGATAACGTGGATCCGGATGTTGATTTTTCCGTCGATCCCGATCACATCCTGGACTTTGCTGCGGATCATTTCCTGCAGACGCGCCGTAGTTTCCGGGATATTCACATCCGACCTTAAAATAAGCCGGCTCTCAATATCCAAACCTTTTTTAGTGGCGATGATCGTTGGACGGATCTCCTTGATCTCCGGCACACGCACCGCGATGCGGCGAATAAGATCTTCCATCGCGTTTAAAGAAACGCTGACAGGACCGGACGGATTATCAAAGGCGATTGTCCGTTCCTTCTGGCGGCGGGCGTAAATAAGCTTCGCCCACAAAAGACTGATGAACATGATAAAGCCGACTACGACCGCCATGACCGTCGACAACTGGGTATCTTCATAAATATTGGTGAGCATTTTAACAACTTCCGCCAGGTCGATCAGATGAAGGAAAAACAAAATGCAAAGCAATCCTGTCGAAAGAATGATCGCCAGATAAAAGAAAACAGCCACCCGGGTTAGCAACCACATTATGCGCCCCTTTCTATTCCCTGGATATTCACGTTTACTTCTTTAAGATTGATGTCAACCGCCCTCTCGACCGCGGCTTTCACCACGTCCTGAACCTGGCGAGCCACGTCCGACACATTCAAACCGTAAAGTATACTGACTTTGATCTCGACGGTCACCTGATTGTCGGGATCGATCGTAACCGACACACTTGGAAAATTTTTATAGCCTACCATTTGGAAAAACTTGCTGATGACGCCGAATGATGCAAGCTTGACGCCTTCCACTTCGGTCAGCGCGGAAGCGGCGATGTCGCCGATGACTTTTTTATGTATCTGCACGAATCCGATGTCGACTTTGTTCTCACGGCTCATTTGCGGCCTCCCACAGATACCTTGTCTTCGATCCGGCCCATCTCTTCAAGGAAATGGGTGGTCACATCCCCGGAAATAAATTTCGGATGGCTCATGATCTTTTGCTGAATCCCGATAGTTGTTTTGATGGGGCTGATGTAAAACTCATCGAGCGCCCGCTTCATGGTGGCAATGGCCTCCTTGCGCGTCTTGCCATGCACAATGAGCTTGGCAACCATCGAATCATAGTAAGGGCTGATTTTATATCCCTGATAGATATGCGTATCCAGACGAACGTTAGGACCGCCGGGAAGGTTGAGCTCCTCGATCTTTCCCGGGCAGGGCATGAAATTATTTTCAGGGTCTTCGGCATTGATACGGCATTCGATGGAATGACCGCTGAACTTGACCTGGTCCTGTTTGATCTTAAGCTTTTCACCAAAAGCGGCCTTGATCTGTTCTTTAATCAGATCAATACCTGTGACCATCTCCGTGACCGGATGCTCCACTTGAATACGCGTGTTCATCTCCATGAAATAAAAATTACCTTTGTTGTCCAAAAGAAATTCGACTGTCCCGACGCCGCGGTAATTGACGCCTTTGGCTGCCTTGATCGCCGCATCACCCATTTTCTTGCGCAGCGCTTCGTTCAAGGCCGGAGACGGAGACTCTTCCACCAGCTTTTGATGACGGCGCTGGACACTGCAGTCGCGTTCGCCCAAATGGATGATGTTGCCGTGATGATCGGCTAAAATCTGGATCTCCACGTGCCGGGGACCTTCAATGTATTTCTCGATATAAACGTCAGCACGGCCGAAATTGGCCTCGGCCTCGGTCTGAGCCAGCTTAAAAAAGTTTACAAGGGTCGCGTCGTTATGACAGACACGCATCCCTTTACCGCCGCCGCCAGCCGCCGCTTTGATAATGACGGGATATTTGATTTTTTGCGCGATCTTGACCGCCTCTTCCTGTGTCGCAACGATTCCGTCTCCGCCGGGAGTCAACGGAACACCCAGCTTCTTGACCGTCTCTTTGGCGACAATCTTGTCCCCCATCTTGCGGATGGCGTCCGGTGTCGGGCCGATGAAACGGATGTGGCACGATTCGCATATTTCGGCAAAATGCGCATTCTCGGAAAGGAAACCGTAACCGGGATGAATGGCTTCAACATCAGTGATTTCAGCGGCGGAGATAATGGCAGGGATACTTAAATACGATTCGGCGCCCGTGGCTTTTCCGATACAAACGGCTTCATCGGCAAAACGCACATGCAACGAGTTGCGGTCGACCTCGGAATAAACGGCCACCGTACGGATATTCATTTCACGGCAGGCCCTGATGATTCGAAGGGCGATTTCACCGCGATTGGCTATAAGGATTTTGGAGAACATAGATATTTTGTTGATAGTGGATGGTTAATAGTTGATGGTAACCATCGGCCAGCCACCATCTCCCATCAACTTTTCTATAATGGTTCCACAACGTAAAGTGTTTGCCCGAATTCCACAGGCTCGGCATTTTCAACCACGACTTCTTTGATCCTGCCGCGCACTTCGGATTTGATTTCATTCATGAGTTTCATCGCTTCGACGATACAGACAACTTGGCCGACCTCGACAGTCTGGCCTACTTCGACGAATGAAGGAGCTTCGGGTGAAGGGGAACGGTAAAATGTTCCGACCATCGGTGACTTGATCTCGGCCCCGCCTTTTTTGGAGGGCTCACCGGCAGCGACCGGTTCCTGAGTTGTGGTCGGGGAAGGAATTTTTTCAAGGCTGTACTGCACCGGCGTACCGGGCATCATAAGAGGCGCTCCTTGGGAGGATTTTCTGAGCTTTACTTTTAAACCGTCGCGCTCGATCTCGATCTCAGAGAGATCGTTTTCGTTCATCAGGGTGATGATTTCCTTGATCTCTTTCAAATTCATTTCTTCGCCCTTTCAACATAGGTTCCGTCTCTGGTATCGATCTTGACGACTTCACCGACTTCGATAAAAAGCGGCACTTGAACGGTTGCCCCAGTGTCGATCTTGGCGGGTTTGGTGCCGGCGCGTGAAGAATCGCCCTTCAACCCTAAGTCCGCCTCTGCAATCGTGGCAATGATGAAATTGGGAATATCAACTTTTAACAATTTCTCGCCGTTGAAAACCCCCTGGGCTTCCATGTTATCTTGAAGAAAATCGACACCACGGCCGAGCATTTCTGTAGAAACCACGACCTCTTCAAAAGTGGTCTGGTCCATAAAATGATAACCGTCACCCCCATTATAAAGATATTGAAGACGACGGAATTCGAGAACTGCTTCATCCAGCCTTTCGGCCGTTCGGTAGGTGCGCTCAAGAACGCTGTCGTTCTTGATACTGCGCATTTTGATACGCACGAACGCGGAACCTTTGGCAGGCTTAACATGGTTGAACTCAACGATCAGGTACACATCCCCGTTAATGGAGAGCCCCATGCCGTTGGAT
>JAGNTT010000137.1 GCA_017987425.1 Candidatus Omnitrophota bacterium | reverse complement strand
GCCATCCTAAAGTCGCGAATGGCCAAAGCCATGATGAGAACCAGGTATCGAGAACATCCTCGTCCTGTCTAAGAGGAACATCCTTCCCATGTTGAGCACGGGCTTTGCTTTTTGCTTCTTCTTCGTTATGGGCGACAAAAGCATTGCCTTCTTCGTCATACCAGACAGGTATGCGGTGCCCCCACCAGATCTGACGGGAAATACACCAGTCACGGATGTTATCCATCCAGTTGAGATACACTTTTTCCCATCGTTCAGGATGAAATTTAACTCTGCCGTTTCGTACGGCGTCGGCGGCCGGCTTGGCCAGCGGTTCCATCTTGACGAACCACTGTTTGGACAGATACGGCTCAACAACAGTATCACAGCGGTAGCAATGCCCGACGGCATGCATGTGATCTTCAATCTTGATCAGCAGCTCCTGGGCCTCAAGATCGGCAATGACAGCCTTGCGCGCGGCAAAACGGTCCAGCTTCTCATATTTTCCGGCGATCGCTTTGAGCGTGGCGTCGGGGTTCATGATGTTGATGAATTCCAGTTTATGACGCTGTCCCATGGCAAAGTCGTTGGGATCATGCGCGGGAGTGACCTTGACCGCGCCGGTTCCGAATTCAGCGCTGACAAATTCATCGGCGATGATTTTGATTTCGCGTTTGATCAAAGGCAGAACAAGCGTCTGACCGATTAATCCGCTGTACCGCTCATCCGTAGGATTGACGGCAACTGCCGTGTCCCCCAGCATCGTTTCCGGTCGGGTGGTCGCAACAATAACAAACTTGGAAGGGTCGTTTTTAAATGGATATTTGATGTGGTAAAGCTTGCCTTGTTTGTCCTTGTGTTCTGCTTCTTCGTCGGAAAGCGCGGTCTGGCATCGGGGGCACCAGTTGATGATGCGGTCGCCGCGATAGATCAAATCTTTTTCATAAAGGCGGATGAAGACTTCTTTGACGGCTTCGCTGTATTCATCGTCCATGGTAAAACGGGTGCGCGGCCAGTCGCAGGAAGAACCGAGTTTTTCCAATTGTTTGAGGATCGTATCGCCGTATTCCTTTTTCCAGTCCCACAAACGCGACAGCATGGCCTCGCGTCCGATGTCGTAGCGAGTTTTATTTTCTTTCGCAAGCTGTTTTTCGACGACGTTTTGCGTGGCGATACCAGCGTGATCGGTGCCGGGCATCCAGAGGGCTTCATACCCGTTCATGCGTTTGTAACGGATGAGGATGTCCTGCAGTGTATTGTTGAGCGCGTGGCCCATGTGCAGGATGCCCGTCACATTGGGCGGTGGAATGACAACGGTAAAAGACGGTTTATCGGACGGAACCGAGTGAAAGGTGTTATGACTCTTCCAATAGGCGAGCCATTTCTCTTCGGTTTCTTTGGGATTATAGCGGGATGATAATTCAGTCATAAAATTGTAGGGGCGATCAATGATCGCCCGAAAAGTGGGCGGTTAACAACCGCCCCTACATTATTTGCGTTTATCTTTCAACAATTTATACTCGATGCTATCCACTAACGCTTCCCAGCTGGCTTCAATAATGTTCTCATGAACGCCGACGGTGGTCCAGGAATCGTGATTATCTTGAGACTCAATCAAGACGCGCACCTTTGCGGCGGTTCCTTGTTTGGTATTGAGGACGCGGACCTTGTAATCCGAAAGATGCATATTTTTAAGAGTCGGATAAAATTTATCAAGCGCTCCGCGCAACGCCTTGTCCAGCGCGCTGACCGGACCGTCGCCTTGAGCGGCGCTGAATTGATCTGTCTCATTGACCTGAAGACGGACAGAAGCCTCAGCGGAAACTTTGCCGTCGTTACGTTTTTCCGTCGACACCTTAAAACCTTCGAGAATAAAAAACTTGGGCATCTTTTTGAACTGACGGCGCAGGAACAGCTCGAATGACGCGTCGGCCGCTTCGAACTGATATCCTTCATTTTCTTTATCCTGAAGATCTTTCAACAACTGCTGGGCCTCAGGAGATTTTTTATCGATTTTAACGCCCATCTTTTCGGCCTTGAGGACGATGGGCATTTTGCCGGCTAGCTCCGAGGTCAGCAGTCGGGTTCGGTTGCCAACCAGTTCCGGTTTAATGTGCTCATACGCCAAGGGATTTTTGATGATGGCATCGATATGGACGCCTCCCTTGTGCGCAAAAGCGGAATGACCGACGAACGCATGGTTATCCGGCAGTTTGATATTGGAAATTTCACTCAAAAAATAAGACGCCTCCATCAGATTCTTCACTTTTGCATCCGGAATGGATTTGCGGCCCATTTTGGTGTGCAGAATTCCGATGATGGTACAAAGGTCCGCGTTTCCGCAGCGCTCACCCAAACCGTTGAATGTTCCCTGCACCTGCGTGCAGCCGGAATCGATGGCGGCCAGACTGTTGGCAACGGCCAGGTCCATATCGTTATGCGTATGGATACCCATCGGAACTTTAAAATGATGTTTGATCACTTCGATGATGCCCGCCACTTCCTCAGGAAGCGTGCCGCCGTTGGTGTCGCAAAAGATGATGCAGTCTGCACCGGCATTTTGCGCCGCTAAAACAGCCTTAAGGGCGTATTCGGGATTGTGTTTGTACCCATCGAAGAAATGCTCGGCATCGTAAAAGACTTCGAGCTTATTTTTCTTAAGAAAATCAACCGAATCAGAGATCATGTTCAGGTTTTCTTCGAGCGTGGTCTTGATGATGTCGGTGACATGGAGGTCCCAGGACTTGCCGAAGATAGTCACCGTCGGAGTTTTGGAGGCCACCAGCGACTTTAAATTGATATCATCCGCTGCTTTGATGCCGGCGCGGCGAGTAGAACCAAAGGCGGCAAGTTTGGCGTTCTTGAGCTTCTTCTTCTGCATCGCCTTGAAATATTCTTCGTCCTTCGGATTCGATCCCGGCCAGCCGCCTTCAATATAATGAATACCCAGTTCATCCAGTTTTTCGGTAATCTTAATCTTGTCACTGACCGAAAAAGAGATTCCCTCTGTCTGCGAACCATCCCGCAGCGTTGTGTCATAGATGACGACTCGAGTATCCATAATGCCTTTCAGAAACTACTATCCGTTTAATTTGTCCAGTTTAAATTGCTTATGCAACGCCTTGACGGCCCCATCCGCGTCTTCCTTTTTAATAATGCAGGAAATGCTGATTTCGGATGTGGAAATCATTTCAATGTTTATTTTGTTGTCCGCAAGCGTTTTAAACATCTGGGCGGCAATACCGGGATGAGATTTCATACCGGAGCCGATAACGGAGACTCTTGCCACGTTATCATCATGAAGAATGCCGCCAAGACCGACTTTGCGCCCGACTTCCTGCGCCGCCTTGATGGCTTTACTCAAATCAGCCTTCGGGACTGTAAACGAAATGTCCGTCAGTTTGGTGTGGCTGACGTTCTGGACGATGGTGTCAACATTGACGCCTACCGTGGAGATCTTGGTGAAAATCTGCGCGGCGACACCGGGTTTGTCCGGAACACTGCAGATGGTGATCTTGGCTTCGTTTTTATTGCATGTGATGCCGCGGACGGCGACTTCTTCCATTTTTTCTGTTTCTTTCACGATCATGGTTCCTTCCTCCTTGAAAAAGCTCGATCGAACGTGAAGCGGTATGTTAAATCTGCGGGCGACTTCGATGGACCGCGCCTGCATGACCTGCGCTCCCAGAGAAGCCATTTCCAGCATCTCATCGAATGTGATGGTTTTAAGTTTTTTGGCTTCCTTGACGAGACGCGGATCGGTGGTAAAAATCCCCGTGACGTCGGTATAAATTTCGCAGACATCGGCATTAAGCGCTTTGGCGATGGCGACCGCGGTCAAATCAGAACCGCCGCGTCCCAGCGTCGTGATTTCATCGCTGCTGGTAACGCCCTGATAACCGGCGATGATGACAATCTTACCTTTTTTAAATGCGTCACGGATACGGCGGCCGTCGATGGAAATAATGCGCGCTTTCGTATGGGTTTTATCCGTCTTGATACCGACCTGGCGGCCGTTCAATGAAATCGCGTCATGCCCTAAGGCTTTAACCGCCATCGCCACCAGAGCGCAGGAAATCTGTTCACCCGTGGACAAGAGCATGTCGAGTTCACGTTCCGGCGGATTTTCGGTGATTTTAAAGGCGAGCGCCTCCAAGTCATCCGTTGTGTCGCCTAAAGCGGAAACGACAACGGCAATATCGTTGTTCTTGGTTTTCGTTTCAACGATTCTGCGGGCAACGTTTTTGATGCGATCCACGTCCGCCACAGATGAACCGCCGAACTTCTGAACAATGATCTCTCTCTCCATCGATCTTCCTTCTTACAGTTTATGTTCGTACCGACTTTTGATCCCCGTATAGAACCAGATTTAATGCTTTAAAAAATGAGCAACCATATCGGCGCCGCTTTTAAATTTAAGCCCTGCCTGCGTTGCGAGATTTTCACTGAAACCATTGACGCGGTTGGCATCAATCCCTTCTCCCGCCATCAAAAAACACACGGGCGAGCGGGTGTGCGTGCGCTTGGCGACCGGTGTCGGATGGTCGGGTGAAATAAGAATACGCACGTCGTTGCGGTTTGCAGTCCACGATTGAACAGCGCCCACAATATCCGCATCGATCCGTTCAATCGCTTTGACCTTTTCTTTGTAATCACCGTTGTGTCCGGCTTCGTCCGGCGATTCCACGTGAATGTAGACAAAATCTTTCTGTTCAAGCGACTTTAAACCGTAGTGCGCCTTGGCAGAGTAATCAGTATCGTAATATCCTGTTGCGCCGGGAACTGTGATGACCTCAAGCCCAGCTAAGCGGCCGATGCCGTTGACCAGATCAACCGCCGAGATAATCGAACCGGTGAGTCCGAATTTTTCTTTGAAAGTCGGCAGATTCGGTCTTTTACCCTGCCCCCACAGCCAGATATCCGTAGCCGGATTTTCATTGCGCTGGATACGGGCCTGATTCAGGGGATGATTCTGCAGAACGGCCTGGGCTTTTTTCATAATACCCAAAAGAAAGTCCTGTTCCTCACCAATGGGAAGATATTCATGAATGTTTTTGTCCAAAATATCGTGCGGCGGAGTGGTTTTGATTTTTAAAAGAGCATGTGCCAGCGATGATTTGACAACGAGCAGATGGCGATAGCTTTTTCCGGGATAAAACCTGAGACCATCAGAGCCGATATTTTTATTGATAGCACCGATCAGATCAGCCGCTT
>JAGNTT010000136.1 GCA_017987425.1 Candidatus Omnitrophota bacterium | reverse complement strand
GCCATCGCCCGTCTGCCCAAAACTTCAATTAATTAATCATCGCCGAGATAATTGGTGATCGTAACGGGAGGAAAAGCAATCATGCCGAAACCAGTCATCTTCTTGGATATGGACGGGACGCTGATCCGCAGCATCCCGTATAATGTCGAGCCTTACCGCATGAGTCTGACACCGGGCGCCAGCCAGGCGATCGGGCTACTGGCAGAACGCGGATTTACGTTTATCGTTGTCTCGAATCAGTCGGGCGTCGCCTTCGGCAGGTTCGCAGAAGAGGCCTTAACCGGGGTCACGCAAAAACTCGAACTGCTGGTCGGCCTGTGCGGCGGCAAATTAGAAGGCGTTTACTACTGTCCTCATCATTCGGGCGGGATCGTGCCGGAATATTCTTTTGAATGTTCATGCCGGAAACCGAAGCCGGGTATGATTCTTCAGGCGATCAAGGATCATGATGTCGATGTCTCCTCCTCATGGATGATCGGTGACACTCTTGATGATGTTGAGGCGGGAAACAGGACGGGTCTGCGGTCGATCCTTGTCGATGAACAGCACGAAGGAATGTGGCAGAAGAGTCCGTTTCGCGATCCAGAAATCATTGTCAAAGATCTGATAGAAGCCGCAGAGCAGATATGCTGTCTGCCAATATTGAAGGGTTAAAATCCCGGTTTATTTTGCGGGATTTTTTGTTAAAGCCTCAGGGGAATATGATATAGTAACGCCGTTATTCGACGCTAAGGAGTTTGACGATGGATATTCAGGAAGCATGGAGCAGGGCTTTAAGACAGACGGAGGTTGTCCGTTCGCGGGTGTCCGCGCTGCAGACCTTTCAGGCTACGCAGGTTCCGTATATTCTGTTGTCGGAGTCCAGCGTCAATGAGGGTGACACCGTGGTGCGCCGCGGCGAGGTGACTGTCGACCGTCCGTCCCTGATCCTTCCGCCCAATATTCCTCAGTTTGAAGGTTTTGAATTTGACCCCGGTCAGGCCTTTGACCAGGAATCGATGATCAATTTTCTGCTCATCCGCGGTGTGCAGCTTCCCTCAATGAAGTATGATAACAGGACGTCTCAGCTTAACGTCTTTGAAGGAAATTTGGATAAAGCCGTTAAGCATTTTTTGAAAGAGCTTCAGCAAAAAGAAAACGTCACCAGCGGGCTGGTGGTCGGGCCGGAAGATGTCTGGCAGTTTTCGCTTATGATTTTTATTTGCTCGCAGATCGCCCGCAACACGGAAGTGGACATCCGCAGACTGATCGAGGACTATAAAAAACGTGAGATTTAAAACATTTTTTTTAAAAGTTTTAATACTGGTTTTTATCGCGAGTATCATCACGTCACCGTCCCAGGCTGCCGAACCCGTTGTCCGCCGGCACACGCTGGACAATGGGCTTGTCGTTCTTGTCCAGGAAATGCCCCGCAGTCCCGTCGTCTCCATTTATATTCTGATCAAAACAGGTTCGGCCAATGAAGGCCCTTATCTCGGAACTGGCATTTCACATTTTGTCGAACATATGCTTTTTAAGGGAACGAAAAAGCGCGCGGTCGGGGCCATTCCGAACGAAGTCAAATCGATCGGCGGGACCATCAACGCATCCACCAGTTATGATTACACGATGTATACGCTCGATGTTCCCAAAGCGTCGTTCGCGCAAGGGTTTGATATCGTCTCCGACATGGTTTTAAATTCGGTGTTCGATCCGGCGGAGGTGGGCCGCGAACGCGATGTGATTTTCGGCGAAATGAGGATGATCAACGACCGCCCGGAACGCAAACTGGGAGATCTCGTCGGCCGTGCCGTATATCTGCAGCATCCGTACCGGCATCCCATCATCGGTTATGTGCCTCTGTTCGGTCAGATCACCCAGAAACAATTGGTGGATTATTACCAGACGCATTACATTCCTAATAATATGGTCGTTTCCGTGGCCGGCAGTGTGAAAGATGAAGATGTGATCGCGCTCGCCACGCAAACATTTAAAGACATTCCGCAAAAACCCTATCCCGACCGGCATGTTCCGCAAGAGCAGGAACAGATCAATCCCCGCCGTATCGAACAGGAATATCCAAGCAAGATCACGCGTTTCTCATTAACATACCGCGGGGTGAGCCTTTTTAATTCCGACATGTACGCGCTGGATGTTCTGGCGATGATCCTCGGGCACGGCGACAGTTCCCGGCTTTATCAGGATGTTTTAAAGAACAAGCAGCTTGTCACGGGCATAGGGACATTCAATTATACGCCTCTGGATGCGGGGACGTTTCACATCGGCGCGGAATTTGAACAGGGTGACATAGAAAAAATCCTGAAGGCTGTTCACGAAAATATCGATGACATTAAGAAAAACGGTGTGCGGCCTGATGAATTGGAGAAGGCCCGTCATCAGGTCATGAGTTCACTCATTTTCGGGCGGCAGGTAACATCCTCGGTTGCGTATAACAACGCCGTTAACGAAGCGATGTCGGGAGATTATGATTTTGACCGCAAATATCTCGAACACATCCGCAAACTTACTCCCAAGGATATCCAGCGCGTTGCGCAAAAGTATTTGATCGATGATGCGAGCACTCTGGTCGTCCTTAAACCTGTTGCGGAAAAGAAATCATCCGCAGGCGGCGAAAAAGAGACCGGCGACTCTGAAATCATTAAGGAAGTTCTCCCCAACGGTCTTACGGTTTTAGTCAAGGAAGATCATACGCTTGAGATCGCATCAATATACATCACCTTCCGGGCAGGGTCGCGCGAAGAACCAGATGGTTATAACGGGTTGAATCAGCTCACCGCTGATTTATGGTCGTCCGCGGCCGGCAAGTGGAATTCTAAGGACATTTCCCGGATGGTCGAGGAAAGGGGCGCTTCACTCAGTTCTTCCGGAGGTTTCAGCTCACTTAATCTTAATCTTAATTTTTTGTCCCAGGATACGGCTTTTGCTCTGGATTTGGTGGAAGCGTTCGTCAAGGACCCGAAGTTTGCGCCGGATGATTTCAAGAATCAGCAGAATCTCAACATCGCCACTTTGATCGAGAGCGAAGACAGTCTGATCCAGGTAGGTATGAAAGAACTGCGAAAGATGATGTTTTCTGTTCATCCTTTTAAGTTGGACATTGCCGGGACCGTCGATGGTGTTAAGCGCGTGACCCGTCAGCAGGTGGCGGAGCATTACAAAAAATTTATGACGCCTGATCATATGGTCGTCAGTCTGTTCGGGGATATTGACAGTGCCGCTGCGCTCAAGGAATTGAAGAAAAGATTCGGCGCTCTTTCCAGGCGGTCGGTTTCATTGTCTGAATTCCGTGAAGATCCTCCCAAGGAACGGAAAGAAAAAACAATACCCATGCCGAAGGAGCAGGCTGCCGTTCTGGTGGGGTTTCGCGCGCCGGACTTGTATGATGCGGACCGCGACGGCATGGATGTGATTTCATCGGTGATGGGAGGTTCTTTAAGCGGCCGGTTGTTCGTTAAGATCCGTGAAGAGTTGGGAGGGGCTTACACCCTCGGCGCCAGTTATTCTCCGTCGTTGGATGCGGGATTGATCACGTTTTACGTGTTGACGAACGATGCCAAGGCCGATCAAGTGAAGGATGTTGTGTTAAAGGAAATTCAGGCCCTTGTCGATGTGCCGGTCGGGGCCCAGGAGCTTGCCGCTACCAAGGTAAATATGAAGGGCGAGTTTGCCATGAGCCTTCAAACGATGAAAAGTCTTTCAACGGTTACGGCGCTCGACGTGCTTTACGGATTCAGCCACAACGAATATAAGAATTTTGACGCACGGATCGACAAGGTGACTGCGGAGGATGTTCAGCGGATCGCCAAGAAGTATTTCAATCCGGCGCAGGCATCTGTCGTCGTGGTCCGTCCCCGGAAAACGGATGGAAAATGAAATTTCTCCTCGAAATGAGGCGAGTTTGTTATTTACAAGCATATGAATCAATGTTAGATTAATCGTGCTTTTGTCAGATAAATAAAGGTATTTCTTTATGTCTATGACCCCCAACCGGGTATTTGAACTCGAATCTTTGCTTGTTCCATCGCTCAAAGGAAAGCTTGAGCTTCTTCAGCCTCAGGATGAGCGCGAGGCCATCGTCCTGCACTACCTCGAAGAGTTTCTCAAGCACGACACCCACGGTTTTGCCGCTGATTTTCCGACCATCACCCAAAAACAGTATTTTGCGGCCAGTTTTTTTTCGTACGGCGTCATTGAAGAGATGCTTTCCGACATCAATGTCGAGGACATCATCATCAACGGCCTTAAGCCCATTTATATCCATCACGCTCAGGAAGGGTTTATTTCGACGGGAAGGCAATTTAATACCCGAAAGGAACTTGATCATTTTATCCAAAAACTTCTTGTTTTTGCCGGACGACGTGATTTCGACAAGATCATCAATCTTGAATTGCCCAACCTGGCGGGACGCGTCAATATCATCAAAGCGCCTTTCGGTCCGCAGCTGTGTATTACGAAAGCGAAGGTCGACCCGATCAGTGTCGTGGATCTGATTAAACGCGGCAGTCTTTCGATCGAAGCGGCGTCGCAATTGTGGCTTTATCTTGAAGGGCTTTCCATCCGTCCTGCCAACATCATCATTGCCGGCGGGCCGGGTACCGGAAAAACCACTTTGCTCAATGCGTTGCTGAGCTTTGTTCCTGTGGCCGACCGCATGGTCATTATCGAAGACACGCTTGAGCTGAATACCTTTTTGGATGAAAGCTGTTCCCGTCTGGAAAGTGATGAGACATTGAGTCTGGCGGATTTGGTCAAGAACAGTCTGCGCATGCGTCCTGAACGCGTCATCATCGGAGAAGTCCGCGGGGAAGAGGCGCGTGACATGATCACCGCCGCCAACATCGGAAAGTACTGCATGTGCACGATCCATGCGCTGACCGCCCGTGAAGCCATCATCCGTCTTCAAAACGAACCGATGAACATTCCGGAAATCCTTGTGAATCTGATCGACGTATTTGTCGTTCTTAAGCGTTATCACGTCGGTGAACGCGTGTTCCGTATCGTCGATGAGATCAGTGAGACCGGGGGGATGGAGCAGTCGAAAATTCTTTTGTCACCCACGTTTAAATATAATTACGACCGTCAGGTTCTGCAGATGGTTTCGCCCAGTACGGTTTACCGCGACAGGCTCGCGGCGCAGTCAGGGCTTCTGCCGCGCGACATCATCGATGAGCTTATCGTGCGTGCGCACGCGCTTAACGAACTCGGCGCGCGCGGAATGCACACTATGAA